>JADLDZ010000114.1 GCA_020846375.1 Nitrospirales bacterium
AGGTCCTCGATGCTCAGCTCGGGAGGGAGGCAGAAAGCGTACCGGGAGGCATAATATTTTACCCGGGGCAGAAACTGATCAACCGCCTTCTCCTTCTGGTATGCGTTTACTTTTCCCATAATCGCTCAGTGAGATGCAACAACCACCTCAGCACTTCTCCTCCGGTGTGGGGCAAGAAGGCACCCTTTTTCTTTGCGAGTGAATTCCTCTCTGTTCTCAGGGGATCTCCCGAGCATGATACCACTCTATTTTCCCTTCAGGCATACAAGGGGGGGCAGGACGTTACCTGCCCCCCCTTGTCCCTGGTCCCGGCGATCTTACTGCATCCGGAGCGCCTTCCGGAGAAAGAATTGAATGTTCCCCTTCATGCCGGTAAGGGGGCTCTCGAGCAGCTTCTTGCCGATCCCCGCCAGTCTCTTGGCGAAGGCGCTGTTGGGGTACAGGGCGATGAAGCCCTTCTGCGCGATGATCGCGTCTTTCACATGCTGGTCCATGGGCAGGTAGCCGAGGTAATCCACCGAAAGCTTCAGGAACTTGTCGGCAACGATCGCCAGCTTGCGGAACGTGTCGAAAGCCTCCCTCTCGGAGCGTGCCGTATTGACGAGAATGCGGAAATGCTTTTCACCGAAGTCCCGCGAGAGGACCTTGATGAGGGCGTAGGCATCCGCTATGGAGGTGGGCTCGGGCGTCACCACCACCACCGTCTCCTGTGCCGCGCTGCAGAAAAAGAGCACATTGTCGGAGATGCCCGCCCCGGTATCGATCAGGAAGACATCGAAGGGAACATCGAAATTGTCCAGCTCCGTAAGCAGCTTGAGCCTCTGGGTATCGGTCAGGCCCGTCAACTCCCTGACGCCTGAGCTCGCAGGAAAGATCATGATGCCCAGCGGTCCCGTCGCGATGATGTCCTTCATTCTCTTCTCGCCCAGCAGCACATGCTTGAGGTTGTAGCGCGGGGCGATGCCGAACAGAACATCTATGTTGCTCAACCCGAGATCGGCATCGAGCACCAGGACCTTCTTGTTGAGACTCGCGTAGAAAAGGGCCAGGTTCGCCACGAAATTCGTCTTTCCGACGCCGCCTTTTCCACTGGAGACTGCTATGATGCGCGGGTTCGTCATGTTCATTAAATACCTCCAATAATCAGACCGGCAAGGAATTCAGAAGTCGGTATTCGTATATCATCGGGGACTCCCGGTCCGGTAGTGACGAAGGAGAGGGGGCGGCTCGTCAGCAGGGAGAGGTTATACAGCGTCCCGAACTGTGTCGCCATATCGAGCTTGGTGTACCCAATGGAGTCGATCATCTCGCTGCTGCAGCCCTGCCATGCCCTCAGTGCCGACTGCACGTTCATCGATGCATCGATCAGGAAGCACTTCTTCACCGGGAACCCCGAAGGGAAGATGTCCCGTATATCACGCAGGATCCCGTTATAATCGTATCCGGGGGTATCGATAAGGAGTGGGCCTCTCTGCATTTCCTTGTAGACGATCCGGGGGAGATCGCTTATCTTCTTCACCACCCGCAAGGGACACCGCAGCTGCTTCGAGAGCTCCTTCATGTGGGCGACGGAGCCTATCCTGTCGGCGTCCAGGGAGATGAGGTTCACCTGCTTCCTCTTGGCCGCAAACAGGTGCGCTATCTTCGAGATGGTGGTGGTCTTTCCCACGCCGGGGGGCCCGAAGAAGATAACGCCCCTTTCCTCCACAGGGGAGAGCCCCTGTATCTTCACGTCCTGTTTGATGACGCTTTTCAGACTGTCCAGCGTCTCCTGCGACCTTTCGAGCAGGATGATGGCAAACTGGGAATCGACGCCCTGCCGCATCAGGAGATTGAAAAGCCCCTTTTTGTCCTTTCCCACCCGAAGGGTAGGGACGATGGGCCGCAGCGTCTCCTTGAGGAACCCCAATTCGTCCCGGAGACTCCGTATCTCCCTCACGATATCCTCCACCCCGAGGGCGATGCTCTGTTCGGGCGGAGCGGCAAGGGAGTCGTCCACCGCTGCGGTGACCTCCACGGCCTCCTTGTTGATAATTCCGAAGGGGCCGGTCTTCACCGATTTGCTCGAGAGGATGATGGCATCGGGCCCCAGCTCTTTCTTGACCAGCTCGAGGGCCTCCTTGAAGCTCTTCCCGACATACTTTTTAATTTTCATTCGGCACTCCTTTACTCGATCTTTACCGACCCGATGGAATACACCTTCGTATTGGGAACGATCTCGCCGTGGGATACCACCATGATGCCGCCCGAAACCCTTTCCGCCAGCTTCCGCACAAACCGCCTGACAGCGGTGGAGCAGAGGAGCACGGGCTGGAACCCCTTGACCACGCCCGCCTCATAGCTCTTCCTGATGCTCTCGGTGATCTTCTCGATCATGACGGGATCGAGGGAGAGATAGGAGCCCTGCGGAGCTGTCTGCACCGACTCGACGATCGACCTCTCCACCCGTGGGTCGAGCAGGATCACGGAGATGGACCCGTCCGCATTCTGCAGCTGTTTGGTTATACTCCGGGCAAGGGCCTGCCGGACGTATTCGGTAAGGAGTTCCGCGTCCTTCGCCACCGTCCCATAGTCGGAGAGCGTCTCGAGGACGGTCTGGATGTCCCGTATGGACACCCTCTCCCGCAGAAGGTTCTGGAGCACCTTCTGCACCACCCCCAGGCTCATGACTCCGGGGATCAGGTCCTCCACCACCTTGGGATGCGTCTTGGAGACGTTGTCGAGCAGCTTCTGGGCATCCTGCTTCCCGAGGAGCTCGTGGGCATGGTTCTTTATGATTTCGGTAAGATGCGTCGTAATCACCGACGGGACGTCCACCACCGTATATCCGGCGAGCTGCGCCCTCTCCATATCCCTTTCGTCGATCCATACTGCGGGAAGTCCGAAGGCCGGGTCTTTCGCGGGGATCCCTTCGATCTTCTCCCGTTCGGCACCGGGGGCGATGGCAAGGTACTTGTTGAATATCACGTCGGCGGACGCCACCTCCACCCCCTTGATGAGGAAAGAGTATCCCATCGGCTTCAGGGCAAGGTTGTCCTTGATGTGCACCGGCGGCACGATGAAGCCCATCTCCGTGGCCATCTGCTTCCGTATGGATTTTATCCTCGTCAGCAGGCTCCCTCCTTCTTCCACAAGGGGAATGAGCCCGTACCCGATCTCGAGGGAAAGGGGGTCGATGGGGAGCAGCGATTCGAGGCTTTCGGGAGACTTCACCTCCTCTTCCGCAGCGGGCGTCTCCTCCTCTGCCCGGAGCGACCTGCCCAGGAAATAGGCACCCGCCCCGGTGGCGAGGGCGAGGGTAAGGAAAGGAAGATGGGGGAGCCCCGGGATGATGCCGAAAAAGGTGAGGACGCCGGAAGCCGTGCCGAGGGCCTTCGGGTTCATCAGGAGCTGCTTCGTCATCTCCGCCCCCAGGTTCGCCTCCGATGCCGCCCTCGTCACGATGAGGCCCGCCGCGGTGGAAACGATGAGGGCCGGGATCTGGGTCACCAGGCCGTCGCCCACCGTAAGGATCGTGTACGTTTTCGCCGCCTCCCCCAGGGGCATCCCTTTCTGCAGGACACCGATGAGGAAGCCGCCGATGATGTTGATGACCATGATGATGATGCCTGCGATGGCATCTCCCCGCACGAACTTGCTCGCACCGTCCATGGAGCCGTAGAAATCGGCCTCCCTGCTGATGTCCAGCCGCCGCCGCCGCGCCTCCCCTTCGTCGATAAGCCCGGCATTGAGATCGGCGTCGATGCTCATCTGTTTGCCGGGCATGGCATCGAGGGTGAAGCGGGCCGCCACTTCCGCGATCCTGCCAGAGCCCTTGGTGATGACGGTGAAGTTGATGATGACGAGGATAATGAAAATAACGAACCCGATGACGAAGTTCCCTCCCAGGACGAATTCGCCGAAGGACTTGATGACCTTGCCCGCGGCCTCGGTGCCCTGGTCTCCGTACATGAGGATGAGCCGTGTGGAGGCGATGTTCAGGGAGAGGCGCATCAGCGTGGCGACCAGCAGGACGGAGGGGAACACGGAGAAGTCCAGCGGCCTCCGGATGTAGGATGAAACGAGGAGGACCACGATGGACAGGGTGATGCTGAAGGACAGTGACAGGTCGAGCAGCAGGGGCGGAAGGGGAATGATCATGAAGATGAGAATGACCACGATCCCCATCGCGAGCAGAAGGTCGCTGCGCCGTAAAAGGGTTTCGAGCATGCCTATTTCCTGCCCTTCAGTTTATAGACGTTGGCGAGGATCGTCGCCAGCGCCCGGTAAAGGGTTGCCGGGATTTCCTGTCCGATGTCCAGTTTGAACAGGGTCCGCGCAAGGGGCTTGTCCTCGAAGACGGGGACCCCGTGCTTCCGTGCAAGCTGCTTGATGTTTTCCGCGATCAGGTTGGCGCCCTTCGCCACCACAGTGGGGGCCCCCATTTTTACCGCATCGTACTTCAGGGCAACGGCGTAATGGCTGGGGTTGGTGATGACGACATCCGCCCGGGGCACCTCCTGCATCATCCTTTTCCGCGCCATTTCCCTCTGCAGGCTCCGTATCCTCGCCTTGACCTGCGGGTCGCCGTCCGTCTCCTTGTGCTCTTCCTTCACTTCCTGTCTGGTCATCCTCAGGTTGCGCTCGTACTGCCATCGCTGGTAGCCGTAGTCGGCCGCCGCAAACACGGTGAGGACAATAGCGGAAATAAGGAAGAGCCTTCGTAGCTGTTCAAAGGAAAACCCCATGATTCCCTGTATATCCATATCGATGAGGAGAGGGATCTTTCCCATCTCTTTTCTGATGATCAGGTAGAGAAGCGTTCCGAGAACAACGATCTTCAGGACCCCTTTTACCGTCTCGAACAGGTTGTTCAGGCTGAAAAATCTCCCCAGTCCCTTGAGGGGGTTCAGCTTGGAGAGGTCGGGGCTCAGGGGAGCCGCAGTGATCAGGAAGCCCGTCTGCAGGAAATGGACGGCGGCGACCGCCAGGAGGATAAGACCGAGGACAGGCGCCATCATATGGCCGATCTGTGCAGCATCCTCTTTGAAGACATACAGGAGAGTCATCTCGTTCACCGGGACCTGAAACCCTCTTTTCAGAGCGCCCTTCATATAATTCACAAGGCTTGCAAGGAAAATGCCGCTGAAGGAAAAGTAGAGGAAAAGCACCCAGAGGGGCATGAGCCCGGTAAGATCCCGGCTCCGGGGTACGTTGCCCTCCTGCCGGGCCTTTTTCCGTTTTCGGCCGGTGGCTTGTTCTGTACGTTCGTCCTGGTCTTCCGCCATCCGTCACCTGACAAAGAGCAGCATCGCGTCCTTCACGTGGGCGAAGGACTTCACTATTACGAGGAAAGTGAGGGGCAGCGACACCACCAGAATGAGAATACCCACCACAATATGGAGGGGGACGCTCACAAAATAGAGATTCGCCTGGGGAAGCACCCGCGACAGGAACCCCACCGCGATATTCACCAGGAGCAGCACCAGCATGACCGGGGCGGCCATCTTGAAGGCGAGGGGGAAGAGCAGCCCGTTCAGCTTCAGGATCGAGCCGGCCAACCCGTTATAGTCGATGGCGGCGCTTTCGAAACTGCGTGCGATCCCTTCTATGAAGTAGAAGTGGACATCGAAGATGAAGAAGAGGCTCATGGCGAGGATACTGTAGAAAAAGCTCAGGGGCCCGAGCTGCTCGCCGAACAGCGGATTGAAGACCGCTGCCATGCCGAAGCCCATCTGGATGCTCATCCACTGCGCCGCCATCTCGATCGCAGCCAGAATAATCCGCATGGAAAGTCCCATGGCCGCCCCCACCAGGAAGGCCTCGAAAAGCGCTTTGACCGGGTTATCGACCCGCACCGTCACCACCGGAAGCAGAAGAAGGGTCAGGGCAACGGCAATGCCCGCCCTCGCCGTGAGGGGAACAACCCTCGCCCCGAGGAAAGGGACGAACGAGAGCATCACCGCAACCCTGATAAAGATAGCGATGAACCGTTCGGCATATAGGTTGACCAGAGTAGACAGCTCCATACGCTCCGCTGAAAAACAGGAAGTGCGCACACCTCCTGCCGATTGGTTTCACCTCACATACAACGGGATATTCTCAAAAAGGTTCCTTGTAAAACTGACCAGCACCTTGACCATCCAGGGGAGGGCCACAAGAAGTGTAATGAAAACCGCGATTATCTTCGGGATAAAGGACAGGGTCATCTCCTGCAGCTGCGTAACCGCCTGAAAGATGCTGACGAGCACTCCCACCACGAGGCTCACCAGCAGTACGGGACCCCCGACGAGCAGGATGGTCTCGAAGGTCTGCCGGGATATCTGGGTGAGCAGCTCGACCGTCATTTGAACCCCCCCACCAGCGATCCGATGATCAACTCCCAGCCGTCCACCAGGACGAACAGGAGGAGCTTGAACGGCATCGAGACCATGACCGGGGGAAGCATCATCATCCCCATGGAAAGGAGCACGCTCGAAACGACCATATCGATGACGAGAAAGGGAAGGAAGATAAGGAAGCCGATCTCGAAGGCCTTCTTGAGCTCTCCGACGGCAAAGGCAGGAACGACCACCCGCAGCGGAAGGTCCATGGGCCGGGCAGGTCTCTCCGCCTTCGCCAACTTGAGGAAAAAGGCCAGTTCCTTCTCCTTTGTCTGTTTCAGCATGAATTCCTTGAGGGGGACGCCCGCCCGTTCAAGGGCTGCCTCTCCCGTGATTTCTTTTTTCGTATAAGGGACGTATGCGTCGCTGTATATCCTGTCCGTAACCGGGGCCATGATGAAAAGGGTCACGAAGAGGGAGAGGCCGATAATCACCTGCGTAGGGGGCACCTGCGGGGTCCCCAGCGCCTGTCTCAGGAAGGACAGGACCACTACGATGCGGGTAAAGGAGGTCACCATGACGAGAAGGGAAGGCAGGATTGCCAGGAGTGTCAGGAACACCAGCAGTTCCATTGGCGTAGAGAGCCCGAACAACCCGCCCCCTCCCGCGGAGGGTGCGGCAGCGGGAGCGGCGGAGGACAGGGAGGGATGCGCAAGCAGGCCCGCCGACAGGAGAAGACCGACCGACAGGGCGGGCAACTTCCCTCGCAGCAGTCGCCTGATCCTGTCGCCGGCTCCGCCCCCCCCCTCCGTCTCCAGCCCCTTGAAGACAGACTCTTCTTTCAGGGACTCCTCAACCGCCGCAGGGTCCGGCTTCGAGAGGAGGGAGATGCTCCCCTCGGCGATGCCCACCACGAGATATTCATTCAGGGCCTTTATGATCGCGATTCCCCTCTTGGGCCCGAGGGCCTGGTAATGCACCACCTCGATCATGCCCTTCCGGGGGAGAATCTTCTGCCTGAGCAGCCGCAGGAGGACATACATCCCCACGAGGATGGCCAGCAGAATCAGCGTTGCTTTCAGTAGCTCAAGGCCCAAACAACCTCCTCCGTCCGCTTTCTTTTTTACTTCAGTTGCCGCACCCGCTCCGTCGGACTGATGATATCGGTGAGCCTGATCCCGAATTTCTCATTGACCACGACCACCTCTCCCCTGCCGATGAGCTTCTGGTTCACATACACTTCCATCGGCTCTCCCGCCAGCTTGTCGAGGGCGATTACCGACCCCTGGCCAAGCTGAAGGAGTTCCTGCACCAGGATTCTCGTGCTCCCGATCACCACCGTCATCTCGAGGGGGACGTCGAGAATGAAATTGATGTCCCTCTGGACAGTCTGCGGCGCCTGTGCTTCTCCGCCGAATTCCTGCATATTCAATCCGTTTACCTCTCCCGCCATTATTTCGCGCCTCCTTTTCCGCCGGCATGCAGTACGCTGACTAGCTTCATCGCCTGCGCACCTTTGAAAACCCCGAAGCGCCCCTTGAATTTGGGCACCCCTTCCACCAGGACATTCAGATCCTCATCCGCCCTCGTGTTGAGAATGAGGGTATCTCCGACCTTGATGGTCAGGATCTCCTGGACGGTCATGGTCGCCCTTCCCAGCTCTCCCGTGAGGGCGAGGGGGATCTCCTTCAACCCTTCGTTCAGCCTCTCGATCCATTTTACATCCAGTTCATCCCTGTCGGTGGAAAAAGCACTGTAGAGCCTCTCCTTGATGGGCTCGACGGACCCGTAGGGGATGCAGAGAAAGGCCTTGCACTGCTTCCCCTCGATTTCGAGGATGAATTCCACCTTTATGACCACATCCACCGGCGTCACGATGGTGACGAACTGGGGGTTCATTTCCGAACGGACGTAGACCGGTCTTATGGGGTATACCGGCTTCCAGGCTTCTTCCATGTCTTCGAAAAACATCAGGACAACCTTATGGATGATCTTCTGCTCGATGGGGGTGAACTCCCGTCCCTCGGGCTTGTAGTATCCTTTTCCGGTCCCGCCGAAGAAGAACTCGATGAGGCTGAATATCATGGGAGCGTCGAAGACCAGCAGGCCGAACCCCCTCAGGGGCTCCATCTTGAAGAGATTGATGCTGGACGGGAAGGGGATCCCCCGCATGAAATCGTAGAATTTGGTGATATTTACGTTCACGTTGGTCACGTCCACCATATGCCTGATGGCGGCGGCGAGGGAGAGGCGGAAGTTCCGTGCGAGCCTCTCATTGGCGATGTCGAGGGAGGGCATCCTCCCCCTGACGATCTTCTCCTGGCCGGTGAAATCATACACCATGACCCCGGAGGGTTCCTCCTGCTTTTCGGTTTCGACCTCTCCATCGGATATGCCCTTCAGGAGCGCATCGACTTCATCCTGCGAAAGAATATCTTCCATGGTGTCCCTCCGGCTCTACTGCATGACGAAGTCAGTCAGATACACATTCTTGACCGAGTTATTTCCCAGGATCTGGTTCGCCATGATGTTGACCTCATCCTTCAGCTGCAGCTTCCCTTCCGGGGAGACGAGGGAATCGGAGGTCCTGCTCGTGAGGAGCGTAATAACCGCGTCCCGTAACTGGGGGGTCTTGTTCTTCGCCTTCTCCATGACGGCGGGACCCGCCACTTCGAGCTGCATGGTCACCTTCAGGAAACGGTTCCCGTTATTGTCGCTGAGATTCACCACGAAAGGGTCGAGGGCGACCATTACCCCCTCCTCTATCTTCGCCTCCTCATGGCTCTCTTTTTTCTGTTCTTTCCCGTCGCCCGCTCTTGCGAGGAAGAAGAAGGCTCCTGCACCGCCGGCAAGTACGGCAGCGGCAATGATGATGATCAGCAGCATGTTTTTGCCTTTTTTCTTTTTCGGCTCTTCCCTTTCCCCTGCCAGCTCTTCCGTGTCCTCAGCCATGGAACCTCCTTTATCCGCTTCTCTCCAGAACGCGAATAACGTCCTTTGCACAGAACATGCCAGAGTTAATTGATTGTTTTTGTTGCTTTTTACAAAAAACAGGTCAATAATATGACGGTCCCCTGCCTCAAGAGAGGAACTCCCCTGTCAAACAACTTACAGAGGAGGGGGACAAAGAGGGAAGCAGAGAGAGAGAGAGAGCAGCGGCGAGGCGGCCTTCAGCCGCACCGCCTCACCACCGGAATTCCCTTCACCGGGTTACCGCTTCAGATTCATCAGCTCGGTCAGCATATCGTCCGTGGTGGAGATCACCTTGGTGTTCGCCTGGAATCCCCTCTGGGCGGCGATCATCCTCACGAACTCCTCGGCGAGGTCGACATTGCTCATCTCGAGGGAGTTCGCCATTATGGTGCCCCTGCCCGAGGTTCCGGCCGTCCCGATGATCGGCTGGCCCGAACCCGATGATTCGGCGAAGAGGTTCCTGCCCATCTTGGTCAGCTCGGTGGAAGCGGTGAACTTGGCGACGGCGATGTTCGCGATTTCCTGTGTCTGTCCGTTGGTGAACACGCCGGTCATTATCCCATCCTGATCGATGACGAGGTTCATGAGGCTGCCCGCTGCATACCCGTCCTGCGTCTGTGTAAGGACAGAGTCAGGCGAGCCGAACTGTGTCGTTCCCGCGAGACCGCTCCCGTTCTGTATCAGGCTCTTGCCGAAATCGAAGGTGATCGCCTGGGCGGGATCGACGGTGCCGCTGAAGTTGAAGCTGTTGTACTCCTGGATATCCGCAACGAGGCGCCCGGAGGTGTCGAATTCGAGGTATCCCTCCGCGCCCACCTGCTCCTGGTCCGTTGCACTGTCGTCGGCGGAGACGACGGCGTACCAGTGCCACCGGCTTCCCGTGTTGCCGTTGGTAATGGTTGTGTTCTCGGCGGTTTTCGTGTAATAGACCGTCACCATGCGGCTGTTGCCGAGGGAGTCATAAAAAGTGACGGATTGCGGGGGAAAGTCCGAAGTGTCCGCTGCATTGGCGGGGTCGAACCCCACGGAAGCGTACGTGCTGGTGGAAGAGCTGCCCGAGCTGGGTGAGGCTCCGGCGGCATTCGTGTTTACCGAAAGGGTTTCGTCGGATTGAGAGCTGTACCCCAAGAGCTGCTCTGCGGTCGTATTCGCGTTGCTCCATTTCAGGGTGACGGGCACTGCATTGGTGGCGGTGCTGTCACCGTTGATAATGCTGAACTTCTTTGTAGTGGTATCGTACGATACGGTATACGTATCCGTGGCGCTGCCGTCGTACTGCTCGAGGGCCGTCTTGATCGCCGCGCTGAGACCGTTTGCCGTATAGCTTCCTGGCGTGATATAGGCGGTTCGGTCGGTGCCGTTGTTGAATACGATCGCATTGTTCGTGCTGTCAATGGTGAAGATCGTGCTGTTCCCGTACACGGCGGAATCACCCGTTGCCGTGATCGTGCCCGTGGTACTGTCCACAATGGTCTCCGTCCCCGGCTTGGAGCCGAACCCCAGTGCCGTCTCCGCCGTTGTGAGGGTGTCATCCCACAGGAAGCTCACATCGCCGCCGAAATTGTTCGTCACCTCGATCTGGTTGTCCGAGGTAAAAGTCACGTCGAGCCCGTTGGCGCCGGTATGGCCGGGGGTCGCGGTGATCGTGTCCAGGGCGCTGTTCAGGGCCGTTTCCAGTGCGGTGGCAAGGGCGGCGCCGGTCGCATAAGGGCCCGCGCCGATGGTGGCTGTTCCCGAGCCTGCCCCGATCTGGATCCTGATGGCGTCGGTGCCGGTGAGATCGAGGGGGAACGTGCTGAGCGCCGCGCTCGTCGTCTTGTTGCAGTTGACATCGTCAGCAGCCGTGTCGTAGCCCAGGGCGACTTCCACGGTGGTGCCCAGGTCATCCCATAGTAAATTCACGGTGTTGCCGGAATTGTTGGTAATGGTGAACTTGTCGTCCGCGGTGGAATCGAAGTCCACTGAAAAAGAGTCGTTCACCACCCCCGCCAGGGCAGCGTCGAGCGCCAGATCCACCTGCACGGCCAGCTCGTCGCCCGTATACTTCCCGGAGGCGATCGTCGCCGTGTATGCGGTCGTCGTGATGCCCCCGAGCGTGAACTTGATGGAATTATTCGAGCTGTCGATCTCGAAGGCGGCGCTTGGGTCCTTCGCTTCGGTGGAGGCGTCCAGATTGACCGCGATATCGGCGCTCGATGAAGTCTTGGGAGGGCTGTTGATCGCGGAGACGTTGATCGTCCCCAGCTGCCCTCCCTGCTGGGTAAGATATCCCTGCAGTTCATACCCCTCGGGGTTCACGATATTTCCCTCTTCATCAAGCTTGAATTCTCCCGCCCGCGTGTAGAAGGTGGCGCCGGAAGAGTCCTGCACGATGAAAAACCCGTCGCCGTCGATGGCCATGTCGAGGGGGTTCGAGGTGGATTCCAGAGTTCCCTGGGAGTCCAGGGGCAGCACTGTCTGGAGATACGCCCCCCTTCCGATCTGCATCGAAGAGCCACCCATCGCCTGGCTCAGTATGTCCCCGAAAACAGCACGGCTCGCCTTGTATCCGACGGTATTCGTGTTGGCGATATTGTCTCCGATCACTGACAGGGAAAGTCCGTTCGTGCTGAGTCCGCTCACCCCGGTATACAGCGCCGTCATTATACTCAT
>JADLDZ010000115.1 GCA_020846375.1 Nitrospirales bacterium
AAAATATCTTCATCTTGACACTTCAGGTAAAATGTTGTATAAATAGAAATAGTTTCCATTTACTTGTCCGGATCAGGAAATTGCACCTGGATTATCATCTGACATTGAAGAGCCTGAAGCTCAAGGCAACTCCGAAGAGGCTGGCGATTCTCGAAATCCTTGCGGACGAATTCGTGTATCTCGGGCCTGACGACGTATGGAGGCGACTGAAGGACAGGTTCAAGAGGATCGGACTGCCCACTGTATACCGGAACCTCGAGGAACTTTCCGAGGGAGGGGTCATATCGAAAGTCATCCATCCCGACAGGAAACTCTACTATTTTTTCTGCAAGAAGCAGGAGCACCATCACCATTTCATCTGTCTTTCCTGCCGAAAAGTGGAGGATATCTCCTTCTGCTCCGCCAGGGAGATCGAAAAAGAGGTTGCGGGCAGCATACAGGGGAAGGTCCTTTCCCATATCCTGCAGATCAATGGACTCTGCAGGAGCTGCTCAGGCGGGGAGGAGAGATGATGAAAAAGGCTGTTGCGGTTTTTCTGCTGGTGCTTGCTCTTCTTTCTTCTTCCTGCGAGAGGAACGGGGGCAGGAGCAGGGGAAGCGAAGCAGAGGGTCTGAGGGTGGTTGCGAGCCTCTTCCCCTTATACGATTTTGCACGGAATGTGGGCGGAGAACAGGTCCGCATCAGCCTGCTCCTGCCCCCCGGGGCGGAATCGCACAGCTTCGAGCCGAAGCCAGCCGATATCGTATCCCTCAGCAAGGCGGATATCTTCATCTATACGAACAGGTTCATGGAGCCATGGGTGGATGATATCCTGAAGGGAGTTGTCAACAGGGGCCTTCTGGTGGTGAACGCCAGTGAGGGGCTCTCCCTACTGAAGGGGAGCGCAGAGGGCGGCCATGCCCCTGAGGGAGTGTACGAACAGGGGCATGAGCGCGTTGATCCCCATGTGTGGCTGGATTTTTCCAATGCCGCCAGGATGGTGGACACTATTCTTGCAGGCTTCCTGCAAAAGGACCCCGCGCACGGGGACATGTACCGGAAGAATGCCGGAGAGTACAAGAAAAAGTTGAGAGCCCTCGATGAAAAGTTCCGGGACACTCTTGCCGGGTGTAGGCAGAAAGTGCTCGTGAGCGGGGGACATTCCGCCTTCGGCTATCTGGCGAGGCGATACCACCTTGAATACCATGCCGCCTACGGCTTCTCCCCTGATGCGGAGCCGACCCCCGGAGAGCTGGCGGCGATTGCCGGGATACTGAAAAAGAAGGGGCTGCACACCCTTTTCTATGAGGAGTCGACAGCGCCCCGTGTTGCGGAAACCATAGCAGGAGAGACAGGGGCCACCCTCCTCAAACTGCGTGCGGCCCATAATGTTACCCGTGAGGAAATGGAGAGGGGAGCCACCTTCCTTTCCCTGATGGAGGAAAATCTCGCACATCTGAGGATCGGACTGCAATGCCCGTAGATACCATTGTTTCCGTCAGGGGGCTTGGTGTCGAGTACAACTTCATCGAGGTGCTGAGCGATCTCACCTTCGAGGTGCAGCGTGGGGATTATGTCGGCCTCGTGGGCCCGAACGGTTCGGGAAAATCCACCCTCATCAAAGCCATTCTCGGGTTACTGAGGCCCTCCCGCGGAAGTGCCGAGGTCTTCGGGAAGAACATCTCCGTCCTGAAGGAATGGGACAAGATCGGGTATCTGCCCCAGCGGATACAGTCCTTCAACCCCCACTTCCCGTCGACGGTGGAGGAGATCGTCTCTCTGGGGCTTGTTTCAAAGAAGAGTTTCCCTCGGAGGATGGGGACCAAAGACAGGGCTGCCGTTCTGCGCGCGTTGGAAATGCTGAATATCGGTGATCTGGCGCATCGGCTCATCGGTGAGTTGTCCGGGGGGCAGCAGCAGAGGGCTTTCATCGCACGGGCACTAGTGAACGACCCGGAACTCCTGATTCTCGACGAGCCGACCGCTGCGCTGGACCCGGAGACACGGGAGAGCTTTTTCTCGGTGCTGCACCGCCTCAACAGGGAAGGGAGCGTCACCGTCATCCTTGTTACCCACGATATCGGGAGTGTCGGCGAATATGCCACCAAGCTCCTTTATATCGACAAGAAGATCATCTTTTACGGCAGTTTCGACGAGTTCTGTCTTTCCGACCCGATGTCGAGATTCTTCGGCTCGTCGGCGCAGCACATTATTTGTCACAAGCATCACTGATAAGGGAAAGAACCTGCCGCCGCGCATACGGAGGGGCAGGGCGGCAGGGGAACAAGGCACGGGAGCTTCGGCGTCCTGGAGCGGAAAGGCGGGCTGGAGAGAAACGGATATGGAAATAGCGGAGCTTTTCAGGTACGGATTTATTCAGAGAGCACTGGTGGCCGGGTCATTTATCGCCCTCCTCTGCTCCCTCCTTGGGGTCGTCCTGGTGCTGAGGAGGCTCTCTCTCATTGGAGACGGTCTTGCCCATGTCACTTTCGGGAGCGTTGCGGTGGGCCTGGTCCTTAAAGTGTATCCCCTGTATGCCTCCATCCCGCTCGTCATGCTCGGCTCGCTGGGAATCCTGAAGCTGACGGAGAGAGCACGGGTCTACGGGGATGCCGCCATCGGCATCGTCTCCTCCCTGGGGATTG
>JADLDZ010000116.1 GCA_020846375.1 Nitrospirales bacterium
CATGAGGACCTTGTCCTTCGCGAACTCGAAATCGGCCATCTCCACCCTGTCCTTGCCCTTCCGGGCCGCGATCAGGGCCGCCTCGTTCACCAGGTTCGCCAGGTCCGCCCCGGAGAAACCAGGCGTCCCGCGGGCGATTTGTTCGAGGTTCACGCTCTCCGCCATCGGGATATTCTTGGTATGGACCCTCAGAATCTCGAGCCGCCCCTTCACGTCGGGGGTCGGAACCACGATCTGCCTGTCGAACCTGCCCGGCCTCAGGAGCGCGGGATCAAGGACATCGGGCCTGTTGGTGGCCGCGATGATGATGATCCCCTCGTTGCCCTCGAAGCCGTCCATCTCGACAAGAAGCTGGTTGAGGGTCTGCTCCCTTTCGTCATGTCCGCCGCCGAGCCCCGCTCCACGGTGGCGTCCCACCGCATCGATTTCGTCGATGAAGATGATGCAGGGTGCGTTCTTCTTCGCCTGGTCGAAGAGGTCCCTCACGCGGGAAGCACCGACGCCGACGAACATCTCCACGAAATCGGAGCCGGAAATGGAAAAGAAGGGGACGCCAGCCTCGCCCGCAATAGCCTTGGCGAGGAGGGTCTTCCCTGTACCCGGAGGTCCGACAAGCAGGACTCCCCTGGGGATCTTCCCGCCCAGCTTCGAGAATTTCTGGGGATCCTTGAGGAAGTCGATGATCTCTTCCACCTCGTACTTCGCCTCTTCGATACCGGCGACATCGGCGAAGGTGATCTTCACCGCCTTATCCGAAACCAGCTTGGCCTTGGCCTTGCCGAAGGACATGGCCTTGTTGCCGCCCATCTGCATCTGCCTCATGAAGACGACCCAGACCAGGACCAGGAAAATAATGGGCCCCCAGGAGAAGAAGAAGTTGATGTACCAAGGGCTCTGATCAGGCGGCTTCGCAATGATTTTTACGTTCTGCTGCCTCAGCTCCTTCACGAGGTCGGGATACTCCATGATGTATGTCCGGAATTTGCTCCCGTCCTTCAACATGCCGATGATATGGTTTTCCTTGATCGTCACCTCGTCCACATCGCCCGCTTCCACCTTGGAGATGAAGTCCGAAAAAATCATCTCCTTTTCCGCCTTGGGAGGGACATTAAAAAGGTTGAAGAGCAGGATCATCGCCATGCCGATCAGCAGCCAGACGAATAGACTTTTATACATTCCTTTTGCCTGCATATTTTCAAGTACCACCTGATTTTTTTCTATATTTTACCATATTTGCCTCAAACTATCTCCTTTTGAAGCGCAACCAATTCGGAAATTCCCTTTTCCGCCAGGGAGAGCATGGCGTTCAGCAGGTCACGGGAGAAGGGCTCCGCTTCAGCCGTCCCCTGGACCTCCACTATTTTGCCACTTCCGGTCATCACCACGTTCATGTCCACCTCCGCCGCGGAGTCCTCCTGGTAGCAGAGGTCGAGACGGGGTTCTTTTTCGACCACGCCGACACTGATGGCGGCGAGGCAGTCCTTCAGGGGGCTCTTGTCGATGGCGCGGTTCTTCATGGCATACTGGACGGCATCACACAGGGCGATGTACGCCCCGGTGATGGAGGCGGTCCGCGTACCGCCATCCGCCTGGATCACGTCGCAATCGATCCAGATGGTCCTTTCACCCAGCAATTCCATGTCCACCACCGCACGCAGCGACCGTCCGATGAGGCGCTGGATCTCCTGTGTCCGCCCTCCCACCCTGCCCGAGGTGGCTTCACGCATCATCCTCGACTGCGTGGAGCGGGGGAGCATGCCGTACTCGGCGGTCACCCAGCCCTTCTTCTGGTCCCGCAGAAACGGGGGAACCTTTTCCTCGATGGAGGCGGTGCAGATAACCCGCGTGTTGCCCAGTTCGATGAGTACCGCTCCCTCTGCCGTCGTGATGAAATTCCGGGTGATCTTCACCCTCCTCAGTTCGTCGTTCTTCCTTCCGTCAGGCCTCACGCAATCCTCCGCACAATCAGAAATAAAGGTCGTGAGAGAGTGCCTCTCCGCCTTACAGTTTGACTCTCTCAATTCTCTCGATTTTTCTCTGCAGGAACCGCTCTCCCACTGCAACGAATTTTTCAGGAGAATCGGTGACATGGAACATCTCCGCCGCAGGCCGCTCCCCCCGGCGCAGTATTCCGTTTCCGACGAGCACCTCCGCCACCGTTTTCGCCGTCTCCACTGCGGAGTCGATAAGCGCAATATTCCCCATTACTTCCTGGATCATTCCTTTCAGAAGAGGGTAATGGGTGCAGCCGAGGACAAGGGTATCCGTCCCCTTGTCTCTCATGGGGCCCAGATATTTCTCACCGATCATCCGGGCGATGGCGCCCTCTGTCCAGCCCTCCTCCACGAGGGGCACAAAAAGGGGACATGCCAGCCCGAAGACTTCCATATCGTGATCCAGTGAGGTGATAGCCTTCAGGTAAGCGCTGCTCTTGATAGTGGCCTCTGTTCCTATTATACCTATCCTTTTGCATTTTGTGGAGTTGACCGCGGCCCTGGCGCCGGGCTCTATCACCCCCACCACGGGAATGGGAAGCTCCGCCTGGAGGGCGGAAAGGCTGGTGGCGGAGACCGTATTGCAGGCGATCACGAGGAGCTTTATCCCCTGGCGCATGAGAAACTCCGTGCATTCGAAGGAGTAGCGCAGCACCGTCTCCGGAGACCGGATCCCGTAAGGTACACGGGCGGTGTCCCCAAGGTAGATAAGGTCCTCGGCAGGGAGGATCCTGCGCACCTCTTTCAGAACGGTAAGGCCCCCGATGCCGGAATCGAAAATGCCTATAGGATTGTCGGTGTTTGTCACTCTTTCTCAGGCTGGTCCACCGCCGCGGGCGGAGGCGGGCCGGCCTCCTCCCCCACCGTTTCCCTGAGCGGGTGCAGCGTGCTGAAATGGCCTCCGATGCTTTCCGCCTCTTTCCCGTCCAGCAGTACTTTCACGTCGTTGACCCCGTCCACATTCCCGATTACGGTCTCATAGAGAGATTTCAGGAGATAGTACTCCTGCCGTATACCGCCGGTGAAGGCTTTTCGGAAAGAAGCGGAGAAGTCGATATAGAGGAGATTATTTCTGTCCCGGTATACACCGAGGACCTTCATATCCGCGATGTCACCCCTGATTCCCTTGAGATATTCCTCCAGGAGCGATTCCGCCGTCGTCACCATCAGGGGAGAGCTCTTGATGCTCCTTTCCTCCGTGGTGATGCCGTCTCCTGCAGGAAAGAATATCTTTACCGGGAGAACGCTCTCGGCATCAGTCGCCAAGGGCTCCGCGGACTTCCGCACCTCTCCCTGCGCTTCGAGCAGCGGAGGGGCTGCCATCTCGGTCCGGGAGAGCAGATAGTAGCGGGTCGCCGCCCATCCCGCAACGGCGGCAACAGCGAGAAGAACCCCTGCTATGATTATCTTGGCTGTAGTGCCCATGAAGCGGAACTTCCCCTGCCCTTATGCCTGAACAGGAGAGGTGTATGCCATGGCTCTCAGGAGGAGGGCCACCAGTCTCTCCCTGTTCTTTCCCTCATAGTGGAAAGCCACGGGGCCCGGCAATTCTATCAACAGGGCGGGGGCATTGATGCCGGAGAGAACCTGCAGCGGCAGCTTCTCCTGGACGACATCGAGCTTGAATTCATTCTTGAGGGAATGCGCCAGGGACTGGGAGACCAGGTCCATCGTATCGTACCTCTCTCCGTCAGCGGTCATCCCCGTCCTATTCTGAGCACGGTAGAGGGCAAATTCGTTCCTGCACGACATATGGATACTGAAGAATATCCCGGGGGACTTCTGGTTGGAGGCCCTGACGCGCTCCCGCAGAGTCAGCGTCCGGTCGCCGGCCCGCGTCAGAAAGACTTTTTTGCCCCTCTTCACGAGAGCGGAGGCAAGGTCCTTTGCAAACTGGAGAGCCACCTCCTTTTCCACAGCCTTTCCGCAGAGCGCCCCGCTGTCACTTCCGCCGTGTCCCGCATCGAGCACAACGGAATCGATCCGTATTTCCGCCCCCTCCGGAGCAGGGAGGAGCGCATCCGTCTGCACTTGTCCTCCCTCATCCCCCCCTGCAGGCGCCGGTGCGGGAGGATGCGCAGGGGCCTGGCCCTGCCCGGTGAACAGGTCGATCACCAGCCGCGGGGGAGAGGAGAGCTTGGTGACGTTGATATCATCCAGACCATCCGCCGTCAGGGTGCAGCCGCCCTCGATAACAGTAATGCGTATCCCCCCGGCAAGCTCGTACGGGGTCTTCCCCCTCAGCGCGCCTTTTTGTGGATTCCTGAAAGAAAGGGGCGTCCGGAAATCCACCTTGACGGAGCTCTCCCCGGCCATGGTAACGGAAACGCGCTGGATGTACTCCTCAGAGGCCTCGAAGACAACCCGGGTCCGGTCAGTATGCTTACCGATGCGGACGGTGACGAAGGGATCCGAAGCGGAAGAGTTCTTCTGCGGGGCGTTCGGCGTTTCAGCTCCGGCGAAGGAGAAAAAAAACATGAAAAACAGGCAAAACAGGAAGCCCACTCCCCGCATTCTCCTGCGCCTTTTCCCTGCCCTGCCGCGTTCCGCATTCCACTGCATCATTATAGAAAAGGATACAGGATGCGATGAAGAAGATGCAAGGTGCTCCCCCTTCGGATACCTTGCAAAGGCACGCACCCTTTCAGTACAATGAACTGTGAATAAGATTTCTTCTCACTCGCCCCCCTGAAGGGATCAGGATACGGAGGCGCTCCATGCAAGAACAAGCCGCATCCATGAAGAAGCAGCCCGACCCCCTCCGGATAATTGTCCTCATCGGCAACCCGAACGAGGATGTCCCTCCTGGTTGCGGGCATCGTCTTTCCCGGCGCCTTCCTCTTCGGCGGGCTGCTGAACCGGGTTTTGCGGTGCTTCAGGGTACAAATATAACCACAACACACGATACGGGAGAAAGCATGGAAAAGCAGAAATTCATGGATTTCCTGTCGGTGAAGGGCTTCAAGGTAACGCGGGAGCGTGAGGAGATCATCAATGAGATCCTCACCATGAAGGGACATTTCGATCCCGATGAGCTCTATCTCCGTTTGAAAACAAAGGGATTAAAGGTCTCACGGGCCTCCGTCTACCGGACGATCCCCCTCCTGGTGGAGAGCGGCCTTATCGAGCAGGTGGAGAGAGTGGACAAGCATGCCCATTACGAAAGGGTTTCTGAAAACTCCCACCACGACCACCTGATCTGCATCAGGTGCGGCAAGGTGATCGAGTTCTACTCCCCCGGCCTGGAGATGCTCCAGGACGAAGTGTGCGCAAAGGAAAAATTCAAGAAGGTGCGCCATAACCTGGAGATCTTCGGATACTGCGAAAACTGCTCCCGTTAGCGGGAGGAAGGAAGTCGCCTACTCGCTGTAGTTCCTGATCCTCCGGGCACCGTACAGGAAAAGCGCCAGCGAACAGACAAGCAGAATGACCACCGCCGTACCCTCCCTGCCGGTTATTTCCCTGCTCCTCATCAGGATATTCGTATAGTGCAGCGGCATCACCGTGACAATCCCCCTGACGAGCGAAGGGAGCCGGTCAACGGGGAAAAAAGACCCTGAAAAGAACGCCATGGGCATGATGATGAAGTTCGTATACAGTGCGTTATCTTCGGGGTCTTTGGTGAGCATTCCCACTACAACCCCCATGCA
>JADLDZ010000117.1 GCA_020846375.1 Nitrospirales bacterium
AAGAGGTACCTGAGGCCGGGTATCCTGCTCAGGAGCGGTGTCCTGTCATGGATAAGCAGGGTCATCAGGACCGGGGTGAGGGTTACGGCAAGAAAGGAGGAGAAGAGCATGGCGAAGGTCTTGGTATAGGCCAGGGGCTTGAAGAGCCTCCCCGCCTGGGACTGCAGGGTGAATACGGGGAGAAACCCGACAGTGATGACGAGCAGGGAAAAGAAGAGGGAGGGGCCCACCTCCTTTGCGGCGTCCACGATCACCTCGAACCTGCTGCATGTCTTTGTGCTCTGACACTCCCACGCCTCCATCTTCTTGTGTGCGTTTTCCACCATGATGATGGAAGCGTCCACCATGGCGCCGATGGCGATGGCGATGCCGCTCAGGCTCATGATATTGGAGGTGACGCCGAGATAGTACATCAGGATAAAGGAGATAATGATGGCGATGGGCAGGGTGAGAATGACCACCAGGGCGCTGGGAAGATGGAAGAGAAATACCACGCATACGACGCTCACCGCCAGGGACAGACGTATGATCTCTTCCTTCAGGGTATGGATGGATCGGTGGATGAGGTCCGAGCGGTCATAGGTAGTGACGATTTTCATGCCTTTGGGCAGGCTCGGCTCGATTTCGGTCCTGATTTTCTCCTTTACTCTTTCAATAACGCTGAGCATATTTTCCCCGAAGCGCACCACCACGATGCCGCCCGCCACCTCGCCCTTTCCATCCAACTCGGCAAGCCCCCTCCTGATCTCGGGGCCGAGCTGCACCCGGGCCACATCCCGCAGGAAGACCGCGGTCCCCGCACCGCTCGAAGCGACCGGTATGGTTTCGAGATCTTTTATACTCTTGATATAGCCCCTTCCCCTTACCATATATTCAATGCCCGAGAATTCGAGGACCCGGCCCTCCACGTCTTTGTTGCTCTTGCGGATAGCCTCCATGACCTTCTGAATGGGAAGGTTGTACGCCTGCAGGCGGCTCGGGTCGATTACCACCTGATATTGTTTGACGAACCCGCCGATGCTCGCCACCTGCGAGACTCCGGGGACGCTCTCCAGGGCGAGCTTGATGTTCCAGTCCTGCACGGAGCGGAGGTCGGCGAGGTTGTATTTCCCCGTCTCATCCACCACCGCATAGGAGAAACCCCAGCCCACACTGGTGGCATCGGGGCCGAGCACGGGGTTGACGTCCGCGGGGAGCTTGTTCTTCACTGCCTGGAGGTACTCCAGGACCCTGCTCCTCGCCCAGTAGATATTGGTCCCCTCTTCGAAGATGACGTAGATAAAGGAACTCCCCAGGAAAGAGAAGCCGCGCACCACCTGGACCTTCGGGGCGGCAAGGAGAGTGGAGGTGATGGGATAAGTGATCTGGTCTTCGATGAGGTCGGGGCTCCTCCCCTCCCAATCCGTAAAAATGATGACCTGGGTATCGCTCAGATCGGGTATCGCGTCGAGGGGGGTCCGTTTAAGCGCCCAGTATCCCCATGCGCTCAGGAAGAAGACCAGCAGGAAGATGAAGAACTTGTTGCGGGCGCTGTATTCGATGACCTTCGCGATCATCATTTCACGATTCCTTTCAGCCGCGCTTCAGAATCGATGAGGAAGTTCGCGGAGGAAGCTACCCTATCTCCCGCCTTCAGACCCTTTATTATTTCCACTATCCCCTCGGCGCTCAGCCCTGTAGTCACCTCGCGGGGCTCGAAGTATCCTTCGCCCTTGTCCACATATACGATCCGGCGCGTGCCGGTGTTGATAACCGCATCTTCGGGCACTGCCAGCTTTCTGCCGAGGTCTATCTTCACCTCAACATTGGTGAACATCTGGGGTTTCAACTGACCGCCGGGGTTGGGGATGGTGAACCGCATTTTGGCGGTCCGCGTCTCTCCCGCCAGGGTGGGGTAGACGAAATCCACCTTGGCGGTGAACGTCTTGCCGGGGGAATAGCTCAGGGAGATAATTGCCGTCTGTCCCGCCCTGATAAGGGGCAGCTCGTATTCATAGATATCGGCCACCACCCACACCGTGGAAAGATCGGCTACATCGAAGAGTCTCTCTCCGGGCATTACTCGCATGCCCTGCAGGGCCGTCTTCTGGACTACATACCCGCTCACCGGGCTGAAGACCGCCATAGTCCGTATGGGCCGGCCCGTCTCCTCGATTTTGCGTATCTGGCCCTCTGAAATATCCCAGAGCCTCAGCCGCTGACGGACTGCCTCGTGCAGGGATTCCGCGTCTTTCGAGAACATCCTGCTCAGGGCAGAGGTGACTTCTCCTCCTCCTGTCGCCGCGCTGCCCTGCTTCGCCCATTTCAGTACGTTCAGGTATTCCTGCTGGGTCGCCACGAGCTCCGGGCTGTAGATCTCAGCAAGGGGCTCACCTTTCTTCACGTACCTCCCTGTATAATCAACATAGAGCCTTTCAATCCACCCTTCTATCTTGGTGGTGACAGTGGCGATTTTCCTCTCATCGTACTCGATGCGGCCCACGGTCCTGACGACTTTCCGGAGGGGTTGCACTGCAGCCACCGCTATCCTGACTCCGATCAGTTGCTGCTTATCGGTGGGGATCTCGACGGTCTGCGCCTCTTCTTCAGCAGCCTGTTCCTGTTGCGCCTGCGGCTGCTGCTCCTGAGAAGGCGCAGGTGGGGCGCCTCCCCCATGACCCTGATGCCCTGCCGGAGGAGGGGCCGGGGTGCTTGCCGCCTGTGTCATCTTTTCCCCGGCGTTCTTTCGGAGAATACCGGAGCCGATCCTGGTAAATCCCAGGAGAAGGAGTCCTGCAATAAGAGAGAGTGCAACAGCGATGATGATGATATTCTTTCTGTTCATTTCGTGCTTGCTCCCGGTCCGGTATCCAAAGTCCCTGTCAGCGCCTCGATACGCGCTTTCGCTTTTTCTTTTTCAGCCATCTGCACCCAATAGGAGTTTTCAATTTCGATAATGGCCCTGAGCCGCGATATGACGGTCAGGGCATCGGATTTACCGGTGGTATATCCTGCAAGGACCGCCTCGAAGTCCTGGTATGTCTTCGGAATGAGGCCGTTCTGATACAACTCCATAAGCCTTTCCGCGGCTTTTACCATCGAATAGTTGTCCCGGATGCCCGAAGAGAGCATCAGCTTCGCCGCTTCGAGCTCATTTCTCGTCTCCATCAGGGAGGCCTCCGCCTCATGGACCGCCTGCTTCTGCTTTGTCTTGTAGTAGAGGGGGATATTTATCGCGGTCGTGAAACTCCACATGTCCGGGAATTCCCTGCCGCGCAGGCCGTAATTGCCGGTGAGGGTGAAATCGGGATAGTACTCCTTTTTCGCCATACGTATTTTCACCTCGGCGGCAGCGACCATCTTTTCCCTCGTTTTGATTTCCGGGGATCTGTCAAAAGCTACCGTCAGTAACTCACTCATCTCTCTCCCGAAGGGGGTGTACCCCGGTTCCCCGGGTCTGCCGAGGGGTGCAGTGGCGTCCCTCCCGACCACTGCATTGAGCATCGCCTCCGTGGATTGGAGCTTCTGCCGGAGCATCTCTTCCTTTTCGAGGAGCATGTATTTTTCAGTCTGTGCCATAAGAACGTCCTGCTGCATCCCGGTGCCGGACGAATAGCGGGCAAGTGCGGCATCCTCCAGCCGGGAGAAGAGGGCCACCCTGTCTTTTATGAGGTCGAGATTCTTATAGGAAAGGAACAAGTCGTAATAAAGCTCTTTGACTCTGGCTACTGTTTTCAGCTGTGCTGCCCGGTAAGAAGCGGTCTGACTTTCCGCGTCCCTGGCCGCCATTTCCCCCTTCAGCTCCCTCTTGCCCGGAAAGGGGAACATCTGGGAGGCGGAAAACATGAACTGGGAATCCTGCATTTCATTGAAGGTGATTTTGTTGGTCCCTTCATTCTGATATCCAAACATGACCATGGGGTCGGGAAGGCTCTTCGCCTGGGGGATCCTGAACTGCGAGGCGGCCGCCCTTGACTCAGCCGCCTTGATTTCGGGGCTGTTTTTCAGCGCCTCGTCAAGAAGGGGCTGCAGGGCGAGCGGCTCGGCAACCACGCCCTTTGCGTAAAGAAGCAAAAGGCCTGCAAGCAGAATGAAAGAGAAGGGAGAAGAGGCGGTAATGCGTCGAAAAAGCATGTATCTCTGTGTTACTCCGGCACTGCTGTCCTGTCCTCCCGTCTTCCCCTGCTCCTCTTTCATCGTCTTACCTTGCATCCACACTGAATTTTGTGGAGGACGTCCTGCCTTCGCGGGCTATCCTGACGATGATATTCCATGAGCCGGCCATGGAGAGGTTCAGGTTCGTCCTGTATTCGGTCCCGCTCAACGCAGCAT
>JADLDZ010000118.1 GCA_020846375.1 Nitrospirales bacterium
GGTGAGAGGAGCGCTTCCCCTCATTCCTGCCCGTCTGATCCGGAGAGAATGCATGAGGGCGGTGCGATACGTGCGTGTTCTGTCCTATGAGGAGAATGCGGAATCTCTGTTTTGTAATAAGCAAATTGCATGCCAAATTTGTCTTTCAATAAATTCAAGGAGATGTATAGAAAGCAGGCGTTCCGGTGTAAGGTATTCCGATGCCTTCTGTAAAGATTTTCGGCGGTGGGTAGATTGTTCTTGACAGAAACAGGAAAATTTCCTATACTCCAGACATGTTTGCGATGAATCCGCTGTTAGTTCCCGGACTCCTTCCGCACGACGCACCGGGCGTCGTGGCTGACGGGTTTCTATGAGCTGACCGCAGAGCAGAGAAGAAAAGACCGAAGGCCACGGCACACTCTCCGTGGCCTTTTTATTTGCGAACAAGGAGGCTGCATGAAACAAATGCCGGTACATAAATACAGGCCCTACCCCGCCCCGGACCTGCCGGACCGCTCATGGCCCGGGAGGACCATCAGCTCCGCACCCCGTTGGTGCAGCGTGGACCTGCGCGACGGCAACCAGGCGCTGATCATCCCCATGAGCGTCGAAGAGAAGCGGGAGATGTTCTCCCTACTGGTGGAGATTGGGTTCAGGGAGATCGAGGTGGGATTCCCCTCCGCATCGAGGACGGAGTATGATTTCATGCGCATGCTGGTGGAAGAGGACCTGATCCCCGGCGATGTCGCCATTCAGGTGCTCACCCAGGCGAGGGAGCCGCTGATACGGAAGACCTTCGAGGCACTGCACGGGGCGAAACGGGCTGTTGTGCACCTCTATAATTCCACTTCCGCATTGCAGCGGCGGGTGGTATTCCGCATGGAGAAGAGGGAGACTGTGGAGCTGGCGGTGAAGGGGGCGGAGAGCATCCGCCGGGAGGCGGAGAGCCTGCCGGGAGCGGAAATCACCTATGAGTATTCCCCGGAGAGCTTCACTGGAACGGAGCCCGATTTCGCCGTGGAAATCTGCAGGGCGGTCATGGACGTATGGGAGCCCACCGCGGAGAGGAAGATGATCCTGAATCTCCCCGCAACAGTGGAGATGGCGACGCCCAATGTCTACGCCGACCGGATCGAGTGGTTCTGCCGCCATATCGGGAACCGCGATGCGGTGATCATCAGCGCCCACGCCCATAATGACAGGGGCACGGCCGTCGCGGCAACGGAGCTGGCCCTCATGGCGGGAGCCGACCGGGTGGAGGGGACCCTTTTCGGAAACGGGGAGCGCACCGGCAACGTGGATATCGTCACGCTCGCGCTGAACATGTTCTCGCAGGGGGTGGACCCGCGGCTCGACTTCCATGACATCGACAGGGTGATCGGGGTGTATGAACGGTGTACGAAGGTGCCGGTGCATATCCGCCACCCCTATGCGGGGGAACTGGTGTATACCGCTTTCTCGGGCTCCCATCAGGACGCCATCAACAAGGGCATCCGCGCGTACCGGGAGGAAGGTCCCGAGTTCTGGGAGGTCCCGTACCTGCCTGTCGATCCCGCCGATGTGGGGAGGACGTTCGAGTCCGTTATCCGCATCAACAGCCAGTCGGGAAAGGGCGGGGTGGCCTATGTAATGGAGAGGGAATACGGCTTCCTGCTCCCCAGGGAGATGCACCCCGAGTTCGGGCGCATCATCCAGGGGATCTCCGATGCGACCGGAAAAGAAGTGCTCCCCGGAATGATCCGGGAGGCGTTCGAGAAGGAGTACCTGGGGAGCACCGCTCCGCTCGGGTTCGAGCGCTGCCGCGTCAAGGAAAAACCGGGAAGGGGACGGGAGGAGGCCTCGTCACGGGCGAAGATCAGGGCGACGGTCCGCGTGGACGGACGGGAAAGGGAAATCGAGGGGGAGGGCAACGGGCCTATCGACGCCTTCAGCCGCGCTCTCAGGGAAGAGCTGGGGCTTTCGTTCCGGCTGCTTTCCTATCACGAGCATGCCCTGGAACAGGGCTCGGATTCGAAGGCAGTCGCATATATCGGGATAGAGGACAACGTCCGCGACACGTTTTTCGGGGCGGCCATCGATACCAATATCGACATCGCCTCCTTCAAGGCGATCCTGAGCGCCCTCAACAGGTCTCCGGATTTACGGAAGCAGCTTGCAGCATTCCCCTGTCCTCCTTCCGGATGAGCTCAGGGGCCGGGGAGCACCGGGCGGTTCCTGAAAATGCCTCCCATTCTTTAGAATAGTACGGAGTCAGGGATGCACTATCGGCTAACACCCCCTCACCCCCTCTTACCCTAAGAGGGGGAATGAAGAGAGGGAATGCGGTCTCCTCCCCCCTGGGAAGAAGGGGAATACAGATCTTCCCCTTGGAAAGGGGGAGTAAAGATCTTCCCACCCTGGAAGAGGGGAAAGCGGGGAATCCACCCCTCCCCTTGGGCTAAAGGGAGGCAGTGCGTTGACCCGACCAGGGCAGCCCTCTACACCCCTCCCCTTAGGGTAAGGGGAGGCGGGGAGGGGTTAGCCGGGAAAGAAGTGAAACCGCACATTCGAGAGTGACAGAGTAATAGTGCATTGCCGAAGAAGGAGGCATCCCGTGCATGGAAAGGCATGATATCGTCATCGTCGGAGCGGGGATCAGCGGACTCGGGCTCGCGTACTTCTGCGCGGAAGCGGGAATGGAGGTGCTGGTCCTGGAAGAGAGCGAAAGAGCGGGCGGCTGCTTTCATTCCTGCCGGTTTGCGGGCCGGCCCGGAAGTGGTGCCGGGGACTTCTGGTTCGAGCTGGGCGCCCATACCTGCTATAATTCGTACACTACCCTGATCAGGATCCTGGAAGGGTGCGGGATCCTCTCCCTGATCCGGAAGCGTGAAAAGGTTCCCTTCCGGATGCTGGCGGACGGCAGGATCTGCTCCATCACCTCGCAGCTCGATCTCCGGGAGCTTCTCTTTTCGGCTCCCCGCGTCCTCACCGCGAAGAAGAGCGGCAAAAGCGTGGAGGAGTACTATTCCCCCCTGGTGGGCAGGAATAATTTCAGGAGGGTGTTCTCTCCCGCGTTCAATGCGGTGGTATCCCAGGATGCGAGCGGCTTCCCGGCTGACATGCTGTTCAAGAGGCGCGCCCGCCGCAAGGATGTCCTGAAGAGCTTCACCCTCGAGGGAGGACTCCAGACGATTACCGACTCCCTCTGCGCGCGGAAGGGCATCACTGTCCTGACCGGTAAGGCGGTGCGGAGTGTGGCTTCTGCGCAGAACCGGTTCTCCGTCGTTACGGAAGACGGTGCCTCCTTCAGCGCCGATTCTCTGGCCCTCGCCACTCCGGCGTCCGTTGCCGCGGACCTCCTGCGCACTCCCTTTCCCGATATTGCGGGCCTCCTCTCCGGGATCGCACTGAAAACCATCGAGACGGCAGGAGTGGCGTTCCGGAAGGAAAAGGTTTCCTTTCCACCCCTGGCCGGGCTGATCCCGGTGAATGATTCCTTCTTTTCGGCTGTCTCCCGCGATACCGTTCCCCATCCCCACTTCCGCGGGGTGAGCTTCCACTTCAAACCGGGACTGCTGGACGACGAGGCGAAGCGCCGGCGTATTGCCGGGATAGTGAAGACGGA
>JADLDZ010000119.1 GCA_020846375.1 Nitrospirales bacterium
GTCTGAAATGTTCGCATGCCTTCAACCTTCTCGATGCACGGGGAGTGCTCTCCGTCACGGAAAGAACAGGTTATATCGCCCGGGTGAGAGCGCTCGCAAAATTCTGTGCGGAAGCTTTCCTGCAGCAGCGTGAAGAAAAAGGCTTCCCCCTTCTGGCGGAGAAAGCATGATGGCCAATACAGACGATAAAACGATACAGAGTGCGCTGCTCCTCCTCGAAATAGGGACAGAGGAAATTCCCGCCCGCTTTCTCTCCGAATCCCTCGTAAAGATGAAGGAACTCTTCGGGAAACTCGGCGCCGAATCCCGCCTGAGCTTCTCTTCCATCAAGACGTATGCCACCCCCCGCCGCCTGACCCTCCTCGCCGAGGTCGAGGCGGTCCAGAGGGCGGCGGAGAAGGAGATATGGGGTCCCCCGGTGAATGTGGCCTTCGACAAGGAGGGCGCCCCGACAAAGGCCGCCGAGGCCTTCGCTCGAACGAACGGGGTGGAGGTCGGCCGGCTCGTACGCAAGGAAAAGGGAAAAGGTGCCTACCTGATCGCTCTGGTGAAAGAGGAGGCCCATAAGACGGAAGAGGTGCTCCCCGAGGTCTTGCAGAAACTGGTCCTCTCCCTGACCTTTCCCAAATCAATGAGATGGGGCAGCAGTGATCTGCGCTTTGTACGGCCGATCCATTGGATACTCGCGACATACGGCAACAAGAGGGTTCCCTTCGAAATCGATGGGACCAGGAGCGGCACCATGACCCGCGGTCACCGCTTCCTCGCACCCGCACCCTTTGAAATCAGGGACAGCCGCTCCTATGTCAACCTGTTAAGAAACAACTTCGTCATTGTGGATCCAGAGGAGCGGAAGAGAATCATTCTCGAAGGGTCCCTCAGGCTCGCTTCATCGGTGAACGCATCATTGGTGGAGGATGAGGAACTCCTGCAGCACGCCGCCTTTCTCGTTGAGTATCCCACCCCTGTGCTCGGGACATTTCCCGCTGCGTACCTGGCACTTCCCAGGGAACTGCTGATAACCGTCATGAAGGGACACCAGAAGTACTTTGCGTTGCAGGACGCCCTCGGCAAGCTTACCAATCATTTCGTCGTCATCAGCAATACAAAACAGGACAACCAGGATACGATAAAGAAGGGCGCTGAAAGGGTGATAAAGCCCCGTTTTGAAGACGCGCGCTTCTATTACGATACCGACAGGAAAGTAAAGCTGGAAGACCGCCTTGAGGAGTTGAAGAAGGTGATATACCACGAAAAACTGGGAACCCTGTACGAGAAGAGCAGGCGCATCGCTTCCCTTGCCGAATTCATCGCGGAGAAATGCTGCCCGGAAAAACGAGAGGGCATCAAGACCGCCGCCCTGCTTGCCAAGACCGATCTCCTTTCGGGAGTGGTGCGCGAGTTCCCCGAACTCCAGGGTATCATGGGCGGATATTATGCGGGAAGCGACGGTCTTTCGGAAGAAGTGGCGAAGGCGCTTTCCGAGCAGTACCTGCCCGCCTTTTCGGGAGACAGGAACCCTTCAACCGATATGGGAGCCGTGGTGAGTCTCTCGGATAAACTGGACAACCTGGCATCCTTCTTCATGTTGGGACAGGCCCCCACCGGGTCTGAAGACCCCTTCGCCCTGAGGAGGCAAGCCATCGGCGCCATCTCCATTCTCGTCGAAAGAAAATGCCCCCTGGTCATCGAAGAGCTCTTCGAAAGGGCGCTGCACCCCTTCGGAATACCCACGATGCAGGAAGTCGTGAGGGAACTCGTCAAATTCTTCGAGCAGAGACTCGACTTCCTTTTCCAGAACGCGGGGTATCCTTTCGATGCCATCACAGCAGTGATCCATTTTGCGAGAGAGGCGCCGCTCTCTGCTCTGAAAGAACGGCTCGACGCGCTCCAGCGGTTCAGACAGGAGACCGACTCCGCTTCTTTCCTCCTTGCCGTGAAGAGGGTGAGCAACATCGCCCCGAAAGAGGATGTCCCTCCTGTCGATATCTCCCTTTTCGCATACGAAGAGGAGGGGCATCTGTATCGTGCAGTAGAGGATATTACTCCGCCTATCCACACCCTGATACGGAGTGATAATTACTACGACGCCCTCAAGCTCCTGGCGACCCTCAAGGAGCCCATCAACCGGTTCTTCGACAAGGTCCTCATCATGGACAAGGACGAGAAGATAAAAAGCAATCGCCTCTCCCTGGTCCGGAACATACAGTCGCTCGCCCACCGGATTGCCGACTTTTCAAAACTAGCCTGAAATAGAACAAAAAAAGGGGGTGCCGTCTGCACTCCCTTTTTTTGTTACGGATGCATTCCGGCCTTCAGGAGAGGACCACGAGATTGTCCCGGTGAATCACTTCATCCGAATACTTGTAGCCGAGAATGGCTTCGATTTCAGAGGTCCTCTTTCCCTTGATTCTCTCCACGTCAAGGGATGAGTAATTGACAATGCCCTTTGCTATGCGCCTCCCCTGCGAATCGGTGCAATACACCGCATCGCCCGTATCAAAGGCCCCCTTCACGGAGAGGATCCCCGAGGGCAGCAGGCTCTTCCCCGCCCTCAGCACCGCCTGGACGGCTCCCTCGTCCATCGCGAGAGATCCTTTCGTCCGTAGGGCATAGGCTATCCAGCCCTTCCGGGAGGAAAGACTCCTCGTCCGGGGTCGGAATTCAGTGCCGTGGGGCTCCCCGTTGAAAAGAGAGAGCAGTAGCCCCTTTCTCTTCCCGCTGATGATGTTCACCTTGATCCCGTAGGACATGGCCTTCTTTGCCGCAAGGATTTTCGAATACATCCCCCCGGTCCCCACCACGCTCCCCGCGCCCCCCGCCATCGCCTCGATCCCGGGGGTTATCTCGTCGATGCAAGCGATCACCCGCACCTGGGTATTCCCTTTCGGATCAGTTGGATAGAGGCCATCCACATCAGAGAGGATGACGAGCCGCTCCGCGTCGATCAACCCGGAAACGAGAGCTGCGAGATGATCATTATCCCCGAATTTGATCTCGTCCGTGGCAACGGTATCATTCTCGTTGATAACCGGGATGATTCCATAGGAAAGGAGGGTGCCAAGGGTATTCTTCGCATTGAGGTAGCGCACCCTGTCAGAAAAGTCCTCCCGGGTAAGCAGTATCTGCGCCACCTTCCTGTTGAACTCCTCAAAGCTCTTCTCGTATGCCCACATCAGGGAGGACTGACCCACTGCCGCAGCCGCCTGCTTGAGACAAATTTCCCTGGGTTTCGTCTTCAACCCCAGCTTCTTCATTCCCGCTGCAACAGCCCCGGACGAGACAATGACGATCTCATGTCCCGAATCAGCCGCTTCGGAGATGTCCTTTGCAAGGGCGGAGATCCTCTTCTGGTTGAGCCCCCCTCCCCCTTCAGCAAGGATATTGCTTCCGATCTTTACCACGATCCGGCTCATGCTCTCTCTTCTTCCCTATCCTCTCTTTCAGACCTCTTCTGCCGGAGGCCGCCCGCCGGAGCTCCGGCTTTTTCTGACACTCTCCGCAAGATACCGGACAAGAGGTTTTACTCCCTCCCCGGTGGCTGCCGACAGGGGGAAGAAGTCCAGTCCCCTTTCGCGGCAATAGGCACGAAGACGCTCACTCCGTGCCCCTTCCCCAACGATATCCAGTTTTGTTCCCGCCACTGCCATGGGCTTCTCCGCCAGTTCCGGGCTGTATAATAACAATTCCCGATTGATCTTCTCAAAATCCTCCACCGGGTCAGAGGTGTGGATATCCGAGATGTCCACGAGATGCAGGAGAATCGAGGTCCTTTCCACATGGCGGAGGAACTGGAACCCGAGTCCGACGCCGCGGTGCGCCCCTTCGATAAGACCCGGGATATCGGCCACGACGAAGCTCTGAAAATCCTCGACCTTCACGACTCCCAGGTTGGGAATGAGGGTAGTGAACGGATAATCGGCGATCTTGGGGCGTGCGGCGGATATCACCGAGATGAGGGTGGATTTACCCGCATTCGGCAGACCGACCAGGCCGACATCGGCGAGGAGCTTCAGTTCGAGAACGAGCCACTTCTCCTCTCCGGGCTCGCCGGGCTGGGCAAAGCGGGGCGCCTGGCGGGTGGCAGTGGCAAAATGGGAATTCCCGAGGCCGCCCCGTCCGCCTTTGGCGACGACAATTTCCGCACCCTCCTTGTCCAGGTCGGCGAGAACCGCACCGCTCTCCGCATCCTTTACCAGGGTACCTACAGGAACGGGAATCTCCAGGCTCTTTCCGTCCTTGCCGTGCTTGTTGCTCCCCATTCCGTGCTCGCCCCGCCCTGCCTTGTTCTCACGATGGTAGCGCAGGTCCAGGAGGGTATTCAATGCCCTCGCGGCGCGCACCACGATATCGCCGCCCCTGCCGCCATCGCCGCCGTCGGGGCCTCCGCGGGGAATGAACTTCTCCCGCCGGAAGCTTACGCAGCCACGGCCGCCGTCGCCTGACTTCACATAGATCTTGACGTAATCAACAAACTGCATCGCTCATCGCAAACAAAAAAGGCAGTCCCACGAGAGCAGACTGCCTTCTTGTCTTTCTCCTGTGTCTTTCAGTTATGCACTGGCAACGGTCTGCGCTCCGGCGGCAGGATAGACGCTGACCTTCAAGCGCATCTTATTCTTCCGCTCGAACTTTACGACGCCGTCAATAAGGGCGAAAAGGGTATCGTCGGAGCCGATCCCCACATTGTTACCCTTATGGAACTTCGTACCGCGCTGCCTCACCAGGATGTTGCCTGCACGCACAAGCTGGCCACCGTATCTCTTGACTCCCAGCCTTTTGGACTCGCTGTCACGCCCGTTTCTCGAGCTTCCTACTCCTTTTTTATGTGCCATGGTTATCCTCCGATTATTTCTTTGATCTTGAGGGTTACATACTGCTGCCGGTGGCCCTTCGTTTTGTTGTGAGCTTTCTTGGGGGTGGTCTTCAGGACGAGGATCTTTTCTCCCTTTCCTGCACCCACTATCTCCGCCTTTACACTGGCCCCCGCAATATAGGGTTTGCCCCATACCGTCCTGCCTTCGCCCGAAATCATCAGGACCCTGTCCATTACCACTTCGGAGTTTACTGCTCCTGTCATTTTCTCCAGGCGGACCATGTCACCGGCCGCAACTCGTATCTGCTCTCCGCCTGCTTCCACCACTGCGTACATACAATCACCCCCGAATTAATTTCGAACTGATAGTAAACCAGATTACTGTCCATAAAGTCAATAATTATAACCGGTTCTGCTCAACGGCCGCCGTCGGATCCGCCTGACGCACCGGAAAAGCGCCGGAGGAGCGATTCTTGACCTGACCTCCTGCGCTTGGGTATAGTTAAATAATACAGGATTTCTTCAGGAGGTACCACTATGCCGATATACGAATACTCCTGTCTCCAGTGTGGCAGGAGGCACGAGGTCATGCAGAAATTCAGCGATGCGCCGATTGCGGAATGCCCCGAATGCGGAGGAGAGATGAAAAAGCTGATATCCAACACCTCCTTTGTCCTGAAGGGGACCGGCTGGTATGTGACGGACTATGCCGCGTCCGACAGGAAGAAGGGGAAGGATGCGGATACGGGTGCCCCGGAGAAGAAGCCCGCCGAAGCGAAGGCTGAAGGCAAAAACGAAGCAAAATCAGAGGCAAAGACGGAAACGAACTCCGAGACCAAGGCCGCGTAGCGGAGCACTGCCTCATGATGCGGCCCCATGTGCATGTCCCTTATGACAAGATAGGGGACCATCTTTCCTTTATCCTCGACAACAGGCTGAACCTGGAGATCTATTTCAACGCTTCCAGCCTCGATACGCTGGAGGAATCTTCCTTGCTGCGTCTGAAGGAGACACTCACCCATGACCCTTCCCTCTCTCTTCATGCGCCCTTCATGGACCTGTCCCCCGCCGCACTGGATACCCGGATCAGGAAAGTGACCATCGAACGCTTCCACCACGTCCTGGATATCGCCGAAGTCCTGCATCCCCGGAGCATCGTATTCCACTCCGGGTATGAGAAGTGGAAGTACGCCTTCAATGTGGCCCTCTGGCTCGAAAAGAGCCTCGAAACCTGGATGCCTGTCAATGAAAGAGCCCGAAAAGGAGGCGCGAAGATCGCCATCGAGAATATCTTTGAAGACGAGCCGTCGAACCTCAGGCTGCTGATGGAGGAGATGAAGTCCGACAACTTCGGGGTCTGCCTCGATGCAGGGCACTGCAATCTCTTTTCAGCACTGCCGCCCTCGGCATGGATCAATGAGCTCAAACCCTACCTTATCGAGCTGCATCTCCACGACAACGACAAGACCGCAGACCAGCATCTCCCTCCCGGCGAGGGGACTATCGATTTCCCCGCCCTTTTCTCCGCGTTACAGGGAAGTGACTGTATCCATACCATCGAGGCGCATACCCGTGAACGGGTGGTGAAGAGCCTGGAGCGGCTGGAAGAATACCGCGGCTCATCCCCCCGTAACGACGAGAGAGCCTGACAGCGCTTCGAGCGGGTCGCCCGGCCGGTAGGAGAAGCGCACCTTTACCCTTTCTCCTGGCCTGACGTCGAAAGACGACTCCAGGGGGATTACGAGATACTGGCTGAACCAGTCGATGGTGCTGTTTTTTGCCGCCAGTACCGCAAGAATGTTCTTGGTAATGAAGCGGAGGGCATTCAATGAGCCGGACTCCGTCACTGTCAGCATCCCCTCCCAGTCGCACCTCTCCGGCAGGTCTTCGTTATAGGAAAAAGTCTGGTAGGATACCGGCTCCCCAAGGCCTTTCGTATCGCTCTGTACGGAATAGGGATGCTGGAAAAGGGGTACGGGAGCGTGGAACCCCGCGAAATCGAAGGACTGCTGCACCGGCTGCACCGCCTGAATGGCAGCCTCCGGAACAAAGAGCGGAAGCGGGGCGTTGAACCTCTCCCGGTATCTCTTCTTGAAAGACGAGATCACCGGTAGCTGCTTTTCCCGCAGCATCCCCACATGGACCATTTCGCAGAGGACAACATCCACCGGCTCAGGGGGAAGGTAGTCGAAGGCATCCGCCTCGACCACCTCTATCCGCTCCGCACCAGGATTGAGGGACAGGATTCTCCGCGCCTCCCTGGCCAGTTCGGGATTCCTCTCCACACTCCAGACCCTCGATGCCTTCTGGGCGGCAAAAAAGGAAAGGACCCCGGTCCCTGCTCCCAGCTCCAGGACACGGGCTCCGGGGCGTACCATTACAGCGATCGCCTCTTTGAAGCCCAGCAGCCGGGGAGAGTCGCTCAGCATGTTGTAGTGATAATGCAAGGGAATGAACTGACCGAGTGATGCGCTTTCTTCCATTTTTCCCCCTTCCTGAAATGTTTTTTACAAACGGGTGTGTGCAGATACACCCTACAATCTCTTCACCTGGTTTCTCAGGCTGAACCCTCTCAGGGAGGGGATGACGGTTCCGCGGTATTGTACCATCACCTGGTGGGATTCTCCCATCCCCTGGGGAAAAATCAGCCCCTTGACCTTCGCTATTTCGAAAGGATCGGGTGTCTCACCGTATTTCACACGGAGCAGTTCATCGATTCCGAGGGCCACCAGGTAGGAACCCTGGGGACAATAGCCTGCGGTAGCAATCCCCTGTTCATTTCCCCAACTTGTCAGGGAGGAGAAGTTCACATGCGCGGTCATGTCCTGCTCACCGACATGCCGGTACGGGTCCTCGTTGATCTGGTGCCGGTAGTAGCAAAGCAGGGTCCCCCTGCTCCTGTCCTCGCTGTAATACTCTTCCGCTGTGTACCCGTAATCGACGGTAAGAAGAAAGCCGCTCCGGAGGCACGCGCTTATCTCCTGCAGCCACTCCCGTATCCTCAGGTTGACCTCAGTCCTGTACCCCCGCGGGAGATGAGGCGCGAATTCCCTGCAATATTCGATGACATTCTCCCGTGCCGGCCTGCCCACTTCCACAAAAGCGCCGTCTTTGACAGCAACGAAGATTTCCAACAGCTCCTCTGCCTGCTCTACAATGCGGACAGGAAAGGCATCCAGGAGCTCATTGGAGAGGAAGCAGCCGGTCACCTCGCCCACCCCTTTCAGATCGGAAAACCACCGGATATCCGCTCCCGACCCTTCGAGGAGCGCCTGCTGCCGCTCCCGCATCGCGGGGTTCAGTTCGACAATGGAGTAGTCGATATGCCGGAAGATCTCCCTGTCCCGCAAGGAATCGAGCATATCCGCGGCAAGGTATCCCATACCCGCTCCCATTTCCACGATCCGGAACCGTTCGGGCCGCTGCAGTACCTCCCACATCTCTTCCATCTGCCTGCCGAGCATGGCCCCGAACAGGGGGTGGAGGTGGGGGCTGGTGTAAAAATCCCCCGCCTTTCCTATTCTCGTCTCCTCTTTCGCATAATAGCCGAGACCGGGATAATAGAGGGCCATTTCCATGAAAGTCTCGAAGGAAACAGGCCCTTCTGTCCTGATTTTTTCGATGATTTTTTCCTGAAGGGTCGGCATTGCTTGTATGAAAAAGGGGAGATCGCTGCCTGGGTGGATATCCGTTATTGTATGGCGAGCATTCTGTCCAGTGCCCTTTTGGCGGAGAGGCGTATCTCTTCAGGCACTTTGATGACGTTCTCCCCTTCCTTCAGCGCCCGGTAGACGCTGTTCAGAGTGGTCTTCTTCATGTTGGGACAGATCATGTCTTTTCTGAGGGGATGGAAGATCTTTCCGGGATTCTCCTTCTTCAGGCGGTGCATGAGCCCCAGCTCCGTCCCGACGATAAACTCCTGTGCATCGGACGCATGGGCAAACCGGAGCATGCCCGAGGTGCTCGTCACATGGTCCGCAAGATCGAGGACCTCCAGCCTGCATTCGGGGTGCGCCATCAGGACGGCATGCGGGTGTGCTTCCCGGGCCCGCATCACATCCTCCCTGCGTATTCTGTCATGCACATGGCAGAAGCCGTCCCAGGCGATAATCCGCTTTTTCGTGTTCCTTGCCGCCCAGAGGGAGAGGTTCCTGTCGGGGATGCAGATCACCCGCTCGCCGGGAAGCGACTCGACAACTTTCACCACATTGGCGGAGGTGCAGCAGATGTCGCTTTCGGCCTTTACCGCAGCGGTGGTATTGACGTAGGCCACCACCGGCACTCCGGGGTACTGTGCCTTGATGTCCCGCAGGGTGAACTCATGGGGGAACACGAAGGTGGGCTGCTCCTCATACCCGGGGAAGGTTTTCCATACCTTTCTCGTCTCGCTGACCTCGATCATTTCCGCCATGGGGCAGGTCGCATCCAGTTCCGGCAGGAGCACAGTCTTTTGCGGTGAGAGAATGGATGCGCTTTCCGCCATGAAATGGACGCCGCAGAAGACGATGACATCGCATTCCACGGCAGCCGCATTCCGGGACAACTCGAGGGAGTCTCCCACGAAATCGGCAATATCCTGCACTTCGTCGCGCTGGTAATTGTGTGAAAGGATAACGGCGTTCTTCTCTTTCTTCAGCTTCAGTATTTCGCTGCGCAGCTCACTGTTGTCCATGATCACCTGACTGCCTGATTTTCAGAATAGGAACCGGCGCGATAGGAGTTGGTGAAGAGGATGGTGCCGTCCTCCTGGATCAGCTTTCTTATTTTCGTCACTGATTTCCGTATCTCTCCGGTGCTTATTTTTGCCACCTCGGTGTTACTTCCCGAATAATGGGAGATGACTTTTTTCACGTAGGCGACGGTTTCCGGGATGGACGGAATGGAGTAGCTCCTCTCCACCCGCTTCGGCCCGGCGTTATAGGCGGCCAGAGCGAGAGGCAGGTCGCCGCTGAACTTTTCGAGCAGCATTTTGAGATAACGGATGCCGCCATCTATATTCTCCACCGGGTCGAAGGGGTTCATCACCCCGAGAAGGGATGCTGTCCCCGGCATCAACTGCATGAGCCCCCGTGCGCCCTTGGGGGAGACCGCCAGGGGGTTCCAGTTGGATTCCGTTCTGATCACCGCCTTCACCAGGCCGGCATCGACCTCATGCTGCCGTGCTCTTTCTTCGACGATGGAGTGCATTTCCTCCCTGCTTACGGCAGGAACATTTTCGGGAGGAAGGGGGAGGGAAGCCTTTCTTTCCTGCTTCCTGCGCGGTTCGGACGCCGGCTTCCTCTCCCTGATGAACACCTTACCGGTCCTGCCCGGGGCGGTATTGGTGAAGAAAATAGTCCCGTCTTCTCCCACCGTTTGGTAGATATCTGCATGGGAAATTGTCCCGGAAAACAGGAGGAGTGCTATGGCAAGAAGCAGTATCATTCCCTCAAATCATACCACGCCCCTTTCCCGTTGTTCAAGCCTGCGGGGCCGGGAAAAGGCGTAAATCCTGCGATTCCGTGCAGTCCCGCCGGCGTGGCTCAGGGAGTACCCTCTTTCTGCAGTGAGCGTCTGGAATATCAGCGGGGCAGGTAACGCCCAGCCCTCACATATGCTTGAAGAGAAGAGGGATTATTATCACGATCGGGATCCCCCTGAGGCCACGGAGGAATTCGCTCGCAAAGAAAGAGTGTGCCCCCTGAGCCTCTTTATTGTACGACTTCCGGGGGGCGCCCTCTCATCCCCGGGGCTTGGCAAGGACCTCGATCACCTTCAGATCGAGAAACCTCTTCGAGGCTGAGGAGCGCACCACCAGCACCGTATCAGCCCCCCGCCCGGTGCCCGCCACGGTGAGGATTTCCTCGTCCTCGGGGATCAGCCCGGCATCCGTCGCCATCATGACCATCTCGCAGCATACCTTTGCGCCCTCTCCGAATCTCCTCAGGGATTGCGCCACGATAAGCGTTGGATAGAGACCGTTGAATTTGGAAGCGAAGGCCGCTTCCAGGGAATGGGTGATCAGGGTGCCGGTATACACCTTCGCTCCTGTCCCCTCGATGCTTCCGCGCACCTCGGGAGTCATTTCGTGGGTGTTCGCCGCCTTGAAGCCGGCGGAATGAGTCACCACGACGATATTCATCCCCTCGTTCCGCAGCGCCTCGGAAAAAAGCACTCCCGTGTCCCCCTCGGTCGAGGCGATAACGAGGTGTTTCCAGCAGCCGCTTCTGATCGCCTCTTTTACCACCTCCAGGCACGCGCCAGTATTCTCCCTTCCCGGCCTCTCAAAATAAACGATTTTCTTTTCCATGCACGCCTCCTTTGTCCTCAGTGACTCCCTCCCTCTGCGCAGCAGGGCTGAAAATTATTATAATACAAGGGTAGCAGGATTATAATAAATGA
>JADLDZ010000120.1 GCA_020846375.1 Nitrospirales bacterium
CGTTCTCTTTGAGAAAAGCTATGGAGAAAAAGCTGAAAAAAATATTCACCCTGTGCTATAAAAATCTATCCCGATTAGCATTATGACTGCGATCCCCTTCGGTAACATTTTGTTATGAGGCAACGGGGAATAAAGCAGATTTTCTGTTTTACTCTGTTGTTTCCTGTTTTATTCTGTCTCACTCTGTAGTTATCTGTCTTATTCTGGCTTTACTGTGTTTTTGCTGCTGCACCCGGTGCAGGGAAAAGCCTCCACCCCGGACGGCTGTGCAAGGCTCCTGCGCCTGATCCTCCCTGTCGATGCAGGAAAATCCATACAGTCAACACTCGGAGGAAGGGAGTGAACTCCTTTCAGATCAACAGCTTGGCATTCCGCAATTCCAGGCACATTCCTTGCTTCAATCAAAGAAAAAGGTGCACGCAGCAACAGGAGGAGGAATACGGATGAAAAAAAGAGATCTTGTTATTACAGGGTTCATGCTTGGGTCGCTGCTCCCCTGGTCGGCGCGGAACGCAGGAGCGGATGTCAGCATCAATATCGGCCTCGGCGCTCCCCCTCCGCCGGTAGTCGTTGCAGGGCCCCCCGTGGTTGTCGCCCCACCCCCTCCGGTCGTCATCGCCGTGCCGCCCGAAGTGGTCCTGATCCCGGGAACGCGCGTCTACTTTGCCCCGGATGCCGGAGTCAACATCTTCTTCTATTCGGGACGGTGGTACCGGAAGCACCACGGCACGTGGTACCGGGCCGCGTATTATAATGGCCCCTGGGTCCACCTGCCCCCGCGAAGAGTGCCGGCAGCATTCGTCCACCTCCCTGCGGACTGCAGAGTGTATGCCGCGCACCGGCGCATCCCCTACGGGCATCTGAAGAAGCATTGGAAAGAAGAGGAGAAAGAGCACAACAGGCACTGGAAAAAGAGGCATAAGCACCACAGAGAAGGAGAAGAGTAGAATGAAAAGCGGTTGCATGGTTCCGGCACCATGCAACCGCTTTTCGCCTCTTCAGCAAGCTAACTTATTAATTATCAGGCTTAATTTCTCATTCTTTTTTGATGTAAGTCAAAGCCCCCCCGTCTGTCCTCCTGCTAGAATGAAACCATGAACGCCGAATGCATTGTTTCTTGAAAGGCCCCGGCGGTTGCGGAGAGCAAAGAGAGTATCATCATCGGTATAATTCAACCAGCAGGAGGAATGGAATGCGACTCAAAAGAAAGATCGTGGAAATTGACGAGGAAAAGTGCGACGGGTGCGGACAATGCGTACCCAACTGTGCGGAAGGAGCATTACAGATCGTGGACGGAAAAGTCCGCCTCGTCTCCGAAATCTATTGTGACGGCCTTGGCGCCTGCCTGGGCAACTGCCCCCGTGATGCGATACGGATCATCGAGCGCGAAGCGGAAGCCTTCAACGAAGAGGCAACGGAACATTACCTGAAGAAAAAAGCGGAGGAAGAAAAAAAGAAAGCGGCCCCGGCACCCGCTCCCCACGACAGCGGGTGTCCCTCAAGCCGCATCCGGATGTTCGGAGGCGGCTCCCCCTGCTCAGGAGCAAACAAGCCGGTTACCCAGGACGATTCCCCCTCGGCGCTTTCCCATTGGCCGGTGCAGATCAGGCTGGTACCTCCCAGCGCTCCTTTCCTGAAGGGAGCGCATCTCCTGGTGGCCGCGGACTGCACTCCGGTGGCCTATCCGGATTTCCACCGTGATTTCCTCAGGAACAAAGTGGTCATGATCGGCTGCCCCAAATTCGACAACGCCGACGAGTACCTGCAGAAATTCGCAGATATCTTCCGTACTGCGGACATAAAGAGCGTCACAGTGGCCATCATGGAGGTCCCCTGCTGCTCGAAGCTTCCCCTGATCGTGGAAAGGGGAATGGCAGTTTCGGGGAAAAAGATTCCCGTCGAAGTGGTGGTCATCAGTACCAGGGGCGAGCTCCTCAACCGCCAGGCGATGGCCATCTAGGGGGTGTTTGCAGGGGAGTGGCGCCGCATCACCCTCCTTTCTCTGAAAAAGCGCTGCAGAAGTGCCACACTCTCCTCGCCGAGGACGCCGGAGACGACCTCCACCTGATGGTTCAGCCGGGGATCGGACAGGAGATGGTACAGGCTCTCCACGGCCCCGCCCTTCCTGTCCCCGCATCCGTACACGAGCCGCCCCAGGCGAGCGTTCACCATCGCGCCCGCACACATGGGACAGGGCTCCTTTGTCACATACAGGGTGGCGTTGTTCAGCCTCCAGGTCCCGAGCGTATGCGCGGCCTTCCGGAGTGCGAGGACTTCCGCATGCGCGGTGGGGTCGAGAGTGGATTCCCGGGCATTATGGACAGACGCCACCACCTCTCCCCCGACTACCAGGACAGCACCCACCGGCACATCTCCCCTGTCGAAGGCCTGCTGTGCCTCCCCGAGGGCGCGCCTCATGAAATCGATATCCGCATCCATCGTACTGAGCGCTCCGGTAAAGAAACGGGGTCTCCGGCATACTGCCGGAGACCCCGTTTCACCCATCCTCTCCCGTTGCGCTGTACAGCCGGTCGCAGCAGGAGAGAGTGTACCTGCATACCCTATTTCTGGACCTCTCTCTCGTATGCCTCTTTCCCCGCTTCAATTGCGGCGGAGAGCACCGCTTTCTTCTCATCGATATAGCTCTTGCCCTTCCCCACCGTCGAGGAGACACTGTCCCGTGCATGGGAAACATAATCGGTCGTCTTTTCTTTCATATCATCGGTGAACTCCCTGATCTTCCTCCTCGTCTCCACGCCGGCCTGGGGCGCCAGCAACAACGCCAGCCCCGCTCCCACCATTCCGCCCAGCAGAAACGATAACAGCACGGAACCAGCACCAAAGCCACTTTCCTCATCTCTCATGACATTACCTCCTCTCTTTTATCTGTTGCAGCAGGAATCCAAGGGCAGTCTGTACGCCGGCCTTCACCCCCGAAATCCTCGTATTCACTCCCTCCCCTGCGGCGTTCAGAAAGCTGCTGAGCATCCTCAGGTTCATTGCGATGTCCTCGGCAGCCCCGGAGATATTCCGGACGTTCTCCGTTGTCGCCCCGACATCGTCACTCACTTTCCGCACGCTCCTCAGTGCTTGCTCCGTCTCGATGAGCACGGGGATAAGAGTGGATTCCGTCCTCCTGATAAACTCATCGAGAGTGGCAGCCACCCGTCGCATCTCCAGAAGAGCGTATACCAGAAAACCTACGGCGACCAGAATGCCGAGCACCAGGACAAAAAAACCGAAACTCAGGAATATCAATAACGAATCGCTCATTGTTCCGCCTCCTTCCAGTATATCATATTTGCGGCAGGCGCATAGCGAAAAAGGCAAGGCATACGGGAAGAGAGGCGGCGCGGAGCGACTCCACGAGCACGGGGTGTACCCGCACACCCTAGGCCTGCATCCCCCTGCTCCGCTTTCGGACATACAGGATCCTCTGCACTACGGTAATATGGCTGAGGAGGAAAAGCGCAACAGCCACGGGGAAGAGCCATCCCGCCATGCATCCGGCGGCCAGCAGCACAATTCTTTCCGGTCTTTCCAGCAGGCCTACATGGCAGTCGAGGCCGAGACCCTCTGCTCTTGCCCTGACATAGCTGATCAGCAGGGACCCGACGAGGCCTCCGATGGTGAGCAGCACTCCCGCGAGGTTGCTCGCGTTGAAAAAATACCATGCCACTGCGAGGAAAAGAAGGGAATCGGAATAGCGGTCGAGGGTCGAATCGAAGAAGGCACCGAAGGTGGTCCTCTTCCCGTTGGTGCGCGCGACGATGCCGTCGAGCATATCGAAGAAACCGCCGAGGAGGATCAGGAGGCCGCCACTCCGGGGATGGAAGGGCAGTACTCCCGCAGCCGCCACGGTAATGAGAAACCCGAGTATGCTCAGGATGTTCGGACTGACGGAGATCCGCCTGGCCAGGGGCTCCAGTGGTTTATCGAGGAAATGCCCGAGCTTTGCTCCCAGCAACTAGCGCTCCCTCTCGTTGCCGATAAACTCTTCCACCCTCTGCCTCGCCTCTTCATCGGAGAACTGCCTGGGGGGATGCTTCATGAAGTATGCGGATGGGGAAAGGAGCGCGCCTCCGATCCCCCTGTCCTTTGCGAGCCTGCAGCAGCGGATGGCATCGATCACCACTCCCGCGCTGTTCGGGGAATCCTCCACCGACAGCCGCAGCTCGATATTCAGGGGGACGTTGCCGAAGCCGCGCCCCTCCATGCGGAGGAAGCATACCTTGTTGTCATTCATCCAGGGGACGTAGTCGGAGGGGCCGATATGGATATCCTCGCTCGTCAGCTGGTGGGTGATCTGGGAGTGCACCGCCTCGGTCTTCGATATCTTTTTCGATTTGAGCCTGCTGTGGTTCAGCATAGTGAGGAAGTCCGTATTTCCCCCCACGTTCAACTGATAGGTATGGCGTATCTTGACTCCCCTGTCCATGAAGAGCTTCGCCAGGGTGCGGTGCACGATGGTGGCACCGACCTGCGCCTTGATATCGTCCCCCACCAGGGGAATGTTCTTCTCCCTGAAACGCCGGCCCCATTCCTCATCGGAGGCGATGAAAACCGGCATGCAGTTGACAAAGGCGACTCCGGCGTCGAGGCACGCTTGCGCGTAATACCGCGTGGCCTCCTCAGAGCCCACCGGCAGGTAGTTGACCAACATATCGGCATCGCTGTCCCGCAGTACCTGGGCGGCATCACAGGGCTTTTCGCCGGAGGGAAGAAAGCGCCTCTCCTCGGGGTAATCGGCCATATGCGCGGCAACCCCGTCGAGGACCGCGCCCATCCGGACCCGCACCGGGTAGTCGGGAAGATCAGGATAGAAAATCTCCGTGCAGTTCGGCCGGGCGAACACTGCCTCCTTGAGCGGCTTATTCACCTTCCGCACATCGATATCAAAGGCGGCGACCACTTCGATATCCCCCGGGGCATATCCCCCGAGACGATAATGCATGAGGCCGAGGGACGCATCGGCACAGCTTTCTTCCATGGACTTGTAGTATTCGATTCCCTGTATCAAAGAACTGGCGCAGTTGCCTATTCCGGCGATTGCGATGCGTATCGTACCCATAGTGTGTCCTGTCTCCTCCCCTGTCCATATCGATTTACTTCGGCGCGCCTGCTGCTTTCCTGGAGAAAACATGGTGAGAATGCCGTCTATGATCTGCCGCTTGCGGCAAGGACCTCTCTCCGAGCACCCCAAGGCAGTTGCATACGCCAGGATGCAAATCGCAAATAGAATTTATAAATGAACAGGCATCCTCCTGTCAAGAGAACTCCCGTCGGTGAAAGACAACAAAGCAGTTTATTATAAATTGTATCCTATTTTCGAACAATGTCAACGCAATTGGCCGGGTGTGATGCAAAGTGAAGGCATGAAAAAGCTCTCAGGGGCAGGAGAGGGGCAGGGGGAAAAGAGATTCTGTACAGGTATCCTCTGGTGAGGGGCGAGGGGGCACCCTCTGCCCTCATTATTCCCTTACCACTCTCCACTGTCTTTTGTGAGGCGGGGGAGATTTTCAGGAAGAAATGTCTTCCAGGTACTTCCGGGAGGAAACGCGGGGAGGACCCAGAGCATACCGGATATGGGAGTCGATGATGCTTTCCACTTCGGATAGGAGGGATTCCGGGGCGTTGATCCTGTCGACCACCGCGGAGTTCCACTGGAGGAGACTCCGGTAAAACCTGAGGGCGCCTCCGGAGAGTCGCATGGATGTCTCCCCATTCCCCTCGCAGCGGGGACAGACTACGGCCCCATGGGGCAGGCAGAAGGCATGTCGGCGGTCTGTCGCTGCGGAATCACCCTGCAGCAGCGCGCTTCCGCAGGTGCCGCATACGTCGAGCCTGGGAGAATAACCGGCCATATCGAGGAACTTTATTTTATAGTAGAGATAAAGAAGGGTGC
>JADLDZ010000121.1 GCA_020846375.1 Nitrospirales bacterium
AGCCAGCCTCTGCTCTTCCGCCTCTCCCCTCTCCGTCCCCCTTTCTTTCTTCCCCTTTTTTATTTGACTGTACTTTCAAAATGACCTATACATTAACTAAAGCGGTAAAGAGAACAGATGAACGAACAGGAGGTGCGGTATGGCGGGAAAAAAACTGGAGGGGATGAAGGTCGCCATCCTGGTGGCCGATTACTTCGAACAGGTCGAAATGACCGAGCCGAAAAAGGCGCTGGACGAGGCCGGTGCGATCACAAAGATCGTCGCCCCGAAACCCGGCCGGGTGACGGGGTTCAAGCACGACACCAAGGGAGATGCCTTCACGGTGGATGCAACGCTGGAGGAAGCGAATCCCGATGACTTCGATGCGGTCCTCCTCCCCGGCGGAGCGCTCAATGCGGACAAATTGAGGATGGACCCCCGGGCGCGGGAGTTCGTCAGGAGGACCGACGAGCAGGACAAGCCCATTGCGGTCATCTGCCACGCCCCCTGGCTCCTGGTCTCGGCGGGGCTGGCCAAAGGGCGGACCCTGACCAGCTACTACACCATCCAGGACGATATCCGCAATGCAGGCGGGCACTGGGTGAATAAAGAAGCGGTGCGCGACCAGAACTGGGTAAGCAGCCGTCAGCCGGGTGACATCCCTGCCTTTAACCAGGCGATGACAGGGCTCTTTGCAGAGCACGCGGCGCGCCTGCAGCCCGTCGGCTGAGCCGGAGGAGGGATTCCATGGAATCGCACGACACATCAGAAGACCTCGTCGCCGTCCGGGAAAGGACGGAACCGAGGCTCAAAAGTCTGGAGACCCTTTCCGGGTACACCATCACCGCCACGGACGGAGATATCGGGAAGGTGCATGATTTTCTTTTCGATGACGAATCATGGGGGGTGCAGTACATTGTGGTGGATACCGGCAGGTGGCTTCCGGGCAAGCTGGTCCTTATCGCTCCCCAGGCCGTGAGCCTGCCGGATGACCCGGCAAAAACGCTCCCGGTGCGCCTTACCATGGACCAGGTCAGGAACAGCCCCGGCCTGGAGAGGGATATGCCCGTCTCCCGCCGGTACCAGAAGGAGCTGAATGCCTACTACGGTTGGCCTCTCTACTGGACCTTCGGGGGGTTCTACAACGCCGTCCCTCCCCTCCAGCCCACGGAACTGCCTTCGGGGATACCGGAGGAAGGGGGAGAGGGGCCGGAAGCGGAAGAGGCAGACCCCCATCTCAGGAGCTTGAGAGAGGTAAGCGGGTACATTGTCCAGGCGAACGACGGCGAAAGCGGCCATGCAGGGGATTTCATCGCCGATCTGGAAGGCTGGACCATCCGCTACATGGAAGTCGATACGCGAAAGTGGCTGCCCGGCAAGACAAAGCTCTTCCCCGTCCAATGGGTTGCCGACATAAGCTGGAGCGAGGGCCGGGTGTACGTTGACAGCACCACGGACATCATCAAGGGCAGCCCCTCCTACGATTCCTCCGTCCCCTTGGACCGTGCGTACGAGGAAGCCCTCTTCCGCTACTACGGGCAGCAGGGCTACGAGCTATAAGAGCCCAGGGCGGGGCTCCACGCGGTCATCCCCACTGGCACTGGAGTCATCCGGCCGCCTCGTCACCCTCCCCGCGCTCTGCGCGAGGTCCCGGGGAGGCAGTGATCACCCTGTCACGCCCCTCCGCCTTTGCCTGGTAGAGCGCCGCGTCAGCCGCCCGCAGGAGCTCCTCCGCCGTGGAGCCGTGCACCGGGAACCCGGCAATGCCCAGGGAGAGGGAGACCGGCCCGAGGACGCTTCCGAGATACTGGATCATGAGGGACTTGACCCCCTCCCGCAGCTGCTCGGCGCGGCTCCGGGCGTGCTCAAGGGTGGTCTCCGGCATGACGATCACAAACTCCTCTCCCCCGTAGCGGCAGGCGAGGTCTTCCTCCCGTATCTGTTTCAGGAGGAAGGCTCCCAGCTCATGGAGCAGTATGTCTCCCGCTTCGTGCCCGTTGGCATCATTGAACCGTTTGAAATGGTCGATATCGAGCATGATGATACCCAGGGGCCGGCCTCTGCGCCCGGTGCGGTGGACCTCCTTTTCCACCATCTCTTTCATGTAGCGCCTGTTGAACAGCTCGGTGAGAGGATCACGGATGGATTGGTTATACAGGACCTCGCGCAGCCTGAAGTTCGCCAGGGATAGGGCAACGCTTTCCGCGGTGGTGATCGCCAGCCTCTTCTTGTGCTCGAGCAGACGGCTCCGCTCTTCCCTTGGCTGGTACCTCCAGGCCATGCCGAGCTGCAGGTGGAGCAAGCCCAGGGTTTCGTTGTGCGCCATGAGGGGAGTGCAGATGTACGCGGTCTCCATGCCCCCTTTCACATGGGGACAGAGCATCCCGCCGGGGCCCTCCACCGAATAGACCCTCCCGAGCCGCAATGCCCAGCACTCCTTCGGGGTGAGCACCTGGTCCGCTGGATGCATGCCGCCCCAGACCGCGATGGACTCCATGCTGCTTTTCGACCCCTTGAGCAGGAATATGGCCCCCGACTCTTCGGCAAAGAGCTGCCGTATCGATTTCGCGATCACCCCATGAGCCTCCTCCACCGTGAGGCTCGCCTGGAGCAGCCCTCCCATCGCACTGAGCATTTCTATCTCCCGGTTGCGCTGCTCCAGTTCGTTCACGTAGCCCTCGAGATTGCTCTTCGCCTGCTGCAGGTCGCTTTCCGCCCTCTTCCGCCGGGTGATGTCCGAAA
>JADLDZ010000122.1 GCA_020846375.1 Nitrospirales bacterium
AGCGCCTGCTTCCCGTCCACTGCCTCGATGATATGGAGCCCGACGTTTTCGAGGGTGTCCTTCAGGATCTTCCGTGCAACGGAGGAGTCGTCGGCGATGAGCACCGTCCCCTTCAATTGTCTTTTCCCCACCCTTTCGATTTCTTCCACGGCGATCTGGTGCCTGGGCATGAAGGCCCCGATATCGGCAATGACACTTTCGAGGTCAAGGATGAGCAGCAGGGAATTCCCCTCGTCGATCTTCGTTACCCCCGTCACTCTGCCGCCGTGCTTCGCCTGGAGGAGGGCCGGCGGTGGCTTTATCTGGTCCCATTTGATTCTCCGGATGCGCTCTACCTCATGGACAATCATTCCCACTGTGGTGCCGAGCATCTCGAGGACGATGACTTTCGGGCGTATATCGAGGGCAGCGGAAGGGGTCAGTTTCATCCACTTTCCCAGGTCGACGATGGGGATCACCTCTCCCCTCACCTCGGTAAGGGCTTCCGCATAGGCGGGCATATCGGGAACTTTCGTGAGCGTCGGCATGGGGATGATCTCCCGTACTTTCGCCACGTTGACTCCGTACTCCATGGCTTCCGTGGCCCCCTCCTCCGCGCTGAACATCCGGAAAACCACCAGCTCCATCTCGTTCATCCCCACTTTCAGAACTTCCGGTAAAGCGCTTGTATGCTGAGCCATGGCTTTCTCCCCCGCCTTGAATTCCTGGGGTGTAAACGAATCCAGTGTGCAAATACACCCCCGAGTTCGCTTAGATTACGTGATGGGTGTGCCCTTTTGCAAGCAGTTTCTGACGAGTACCGGCGTGGAAAGTCCTGCCATTCCCGTGGTTTTTCTGTTCGGCTCCATTGCCTTCTCCCGCCGGTTTTCCTTTATAATGGGAGAATGAAAAAGAAAGCCGCACGGACAGGGGATTCTCCTTCCCCTCTTGCCGGAAAGGGAAAAGGAGAAGCGTCCCGCACCGCTCCCGCATCGCCGGGAAGGGAGAGGAGTGCAAGCAGGATCAACCGTCATAAGGGGAATTATACCTGGAGCGGGATACAGACGGAGTCATACAAGCCGAAAGGGGGCAGCTGGCTGGATATTGCGCGCAATGTCCTGATCGGGAACCAGGGGGAAACAGCGAGGTTCCATTTCAGGTACTTCGAGATCGCCCCGGGGGGGTTCAGCAGCCTCGAGCTGCACCGGCATGAGCATGTCGTGGTATGCATCCGCGGCAGGGGCAAAGTCCGGATGGGCAGTAAGCGGTACACCCTCGGTTATCTCGACACCGCGTATATCGCTCCGGACACCGCCCATCAGCTCTCCAACCCCTTTCATGAACCGTTCGGTTTCTTCTGCGTGGTCAACGCCAGGAGAGATAAGCCGAAACCGGTCAAATGAGCTGTGCGCGAGCCATGGAGAGGGCGATCCTGACCTTCGTCCCCTCGCCGGGAACGGGAATGAGCTCCAGCTTGCCGTAGTTCTTCCTGACCGCAAGCCGTGCGATGGGAAGCCCGAAACCCGTGCCGTAGGACTTCGTGGAGTAGAAGGGGGAAAAAAGCTTTTCGATATCCTCCTCCTTCGGGGAAGTGCCGGTATTGAAGATCTCCACCACGATACAGCGGTAGGGGATCTCCTCCATGCAGGAGGAGATCCTTATGAGGGGGTTCCCGGGGTCGACCGCCTCAAAGCTGTTCTGGAGCAGGTAATAGAACAGGGATTCCATATCCCTTCGGTCTCCTTCCATGTGGAGGCAGGCAGGATCGAGGGCCGTTTCAATGCGCACCGTTCCGTACCGCCTCTCCGCTTCCAGCCGTGCGATGGTATGCGCGATGATCTCCTCGATGGAGATGTCGCCGGTATTCGGCTCCCCGTTGAACATATCGATGTAATGCTTTATGTCCAGCACCATCCGCTCGAGCCGCATGTTCTCGGAAAACAACGACCCGTAAATGTCGTACAAGGGGTCTCCCGTATCCACTTTCTTCTGGAGTCGCCTGATATTCCCCCCGATCACGGTCACCGGATTCCTGACCTTATCGGCAATACCCTTGATTACTTCGAGATCGCAGCGGGTGGTGGCCTCGATATAGGCGCTGGTCTCCACGAGCAGGCAGAAATCGAGCAACTTGCTGATGGTGTGGGAGACGGCCACCGCTTCTTCGGCGGGGATCGACGAGAGGATGATCCGGTTGCAGAACTGACGGGTGATGGAGAAGCCGAGGTTGGTGTACCGCTGATCCACGTTCACCTCGACATGCCGCAGGCCTACCCTCCAGAGGCGCGCCGCGAAATCCCTGCCGGGCTTCTCGGTGAAGAGGGTTTCGAACCAGTACGCCCAAGCCCTGATAAGATGCTCGGGATGCTCCAGGTGCTCCAGGATAACCCGCGTTTCGGGAATAGCGAGGAAGTAATGGTGCAGGTAGGCGGCATACTCGTCCTTCCGGGAGATAAAGAGATGATGGAAAGGCTCCAGCCCTCCCAGTTCCTCTTCCCTGATATCGAGCTTCTCCAGGAGATGGAGCAGTTTCTGGTAGGGAATGGAAATTTTCAACATCAGCCTCTCCTTTCCCCTTCAGGCAGTGTGGATCCGCTGCCGGGTCACGCGGCGCCGCAGCATTTCTTGTACTTCTTGCCGCTGCCGCAGGTGCAGGGGTCGTTCCGTCCGACTTTCCTGTCCTTGTGCACCGGCTGCCGGATGCCGTCTCCGTCACTCCGGTTGTACACCAGCGGCTGATGCGTTTTCACCTGCACCTCCGCTTCGCCTTCGTGCCGCACCTGGATCCTGAAGAGCCGCATCAGGACTTCGGTATTGATCCTCTGTGACATATCGGCGAAGAGCTCGAAAGCCTCTTTCTTGTATTCCACGAGAGGGTCTTTCTGCGCATAGCCCCGCAGACCTATCCCTTCCTTGACATGGTCGATGCCCAGCAG
>JADLDZ010000123.1 GCA_020846375.1 Nitrospirales bacterium
ATACGGGCGGAGGGCCTGGTGGGGAGGTCTTTCGCAAAAAAGGTGCGGGCGCTTTTTCTCTTCCTTCTCTCCCTGTATGATTCCCGCCGTATTCTGCGCTCGGTGAGGCCGGGCATCGTCATCGGGGTCGGCGGATACGCTTCTGCCGGGATGCTGCTGACGGCGCATATGAAGGGCATTCCCACCCTGGTGCTGGAGCAGAACTCCGTTCCGGGGGTTACCAACCGTTTTCTGGGAAAGCTCGTGGACGCGGTCGCCGTCACCTACCAGGAAAGCATGGATTTCTTCCCGAAAGGCAAGACTCACCTTACCGGAAATCCCATTCGCAAACAAATCATGAAAAAGGACTCCGGCAGAGACAGTGATCAGTCCTACGTGCTCTTTCATCTGGAAAAGAGCCTGTTCACCCTGTTCGTCTCGGGGGGGAGCCTCGGTGCGCGGAGCATCAACGACGCGATGGTCGAAGCATTGCATCACCTGCTGGATTTGAGGCAGAATATCCAGTTCCTCCACCAGACCGGTGAGAAAGATCACGAGAGGGTAACGGAGGCATACCGGAGGCTCGGGTTCAGGGGCATGGTGGTCCCCTTCATCTACCAGATGGCGGAGGCGTATGCCCTGTCCGACCTTGTGGTCTGCCGGGCGGGTGCTTCGACTCTTGCCGAGCTGACCGCTGTCGGGAAGCCCGCCGTGCTGGTTCCCTATCCCTATGCTGCGGCGAACCACCAGGAGCACAATGCGAGAAAGCTGGAGGACATGGGCGCCGCGCGGGTGATCCTCGACAGGGACCTGAGCGGCGAGGCGCTGTCCGCCGTTATCCGGGCACTCTACACCGACGAAAAGGCGAGGAGGGAGATGCAGAGGGCTTCTTCCGCCTTCGGGCGGAGCGACGCTGCGGAGAGGGTCGCCGATATCGTGTTGAGTCTGGTGAAGGCGTAGGGTGTGCAGACGGATACAGGAGAAGAGAGTGTGCATACCTGCCCTGGTATCGGGGGTCGGAGTGAAGCAGTGAGAGAGAAAGGAGAGAGAAATGTTCAATAAATACAGGGTGTTGCATTTTGTCGGGATCGGCGGTGTGGGAATGAGCGGCATTGCGGAAGTGCTGCATAATCTCGGCTATGAGGTGACCGGTTCCGACCTCAGGGAATCCGAAACCACGACCCGGTTGAGGAGGCTCGGCATCACCGTGCATATCGGCCACCGTGAAGAAAACATCGATAGCGCGCATGTGGTCGTCACTTCTTCCGCGGTGTCGCCGGACAACCCCGAAGTGAAAGAGGCGAAGCGGCGGCTGGTGCCGGTCATCCCCCGGGCGGAAATGCTGGCGGAGCTCGGCAGGCTCAAATACGGCATCCTGGTGGCCGGGGCGCACGGAAAGACCACCACCACTTCCCTCGTGGCGACTATCCTTGGCGAGGGAGGGCTCGACCCCACGGTGGTCATCGGGGGAAAGCTCAATGCCATCGGAAGCAATGCGCGGCTCGGGCAGGGGGATTACCTCGTCGCCGAAGCCGACGAAAGCGACGGCTCCTTCCTGAAGCTCAACCCTACCATTGCGGTCATCACGAATATCGACAGGGAGCATATGGAGTTCTTCCGGGATATCGAAACCCTGAAGGGAGCTTTCCTCTCCTTCATCAATAAGATCCCCTTCTACGGGATTGCGGTGGTATGCGTCGAGAACGACTATCTTCGGGAGCTGCTCCCCGGCATCCAGCGGAAAGTGGTCACCTACGGGTTTTCGGAAAATGCGGATATGTATGCGAGGGAGATCCGGCACTCCGGCAGGGAAATGGAGTTCGAGGCGATCTTCAGGGGGAAGTCCCTGGGGTCTTTCGTCCTTCCCATCCCGGGCAGACATAATGTGCTCAACAGCCTGGCCGCCATCGCCGTTGCCCTGGAATTGCAGATCCCTCCTGAGGCGGTCGTGAAGGCTCTCGGCTCGTTCAGCGGGATTCACCGGAGGTTCGAGCTCAAGGGCGAAGCGAAGGGAGTACGGGTCTTCGATGATTACGGGCACCACCCCTCGGAAATAAAAGCCACTCTGAGAGCGGCGCGGGAATGCTTTCCCGGCGACAGGCTCCTCGTCCTTTTTCAACCCCACCGGTATACGAGGACCGGGGACCTCATGGATGAATTCGTCGGCAGCTTCGACGACGCGGATATGCTGTTCCTGATGGATATCTATGCGGCGGGGGAGGAGCCCATCGAGGGGGTCCATTCGGAAAGGCTCGCCCGGCGCATACGGGAAGAGACCGGCAGGGAGGTCCATCATGTCCCCGGGAGAGAGGAAGTGAAGGAGAGGGTCCTTTCGCAGCTTCGCTCCGGCGACGTCGTGATCACCCTGGGAGCAGGGGATGTGTACAAGCTGGGCGAGGAGATCGTGCAAAGATTGTAGGGTGGCCTGCTCACTCTCTTCTTCCTTGCCCGGCTGCACAGCACACTGTTTGTATGCGCGCTCTCAGAGGTTGCCGGGAACGCCTCACGCTTCCCGCGGGGGCCGTCAGAAACTATTGGAGATAGGGAGAGGTTCCCTGATACAATAGAGGGCATCGAAACGAACTGCAAGGAGCACGAGTGATGAGAACGAACAAACGCATCGGTGTCATTGCCGGAGGGACTTCAGCGGAAAGAGAGGTGTCCCTGCGGAGCGGAGCCGCCATCCGCAAGGCGCTGGAGGGGCTGGGGTACGCTCCCGTCTTCATCGACGCAGCAGGTACCCTCTGCGAGGACCTGAAGCGGGAAGAGGTCGAGGTCGCCTTCCTGGCCCTTCACGGCGGGTGGGGAGAGAACGGCGCGGTGCAGGGACTGCTCGAAATAATGGGCATCCCTTATACGGGGTCGGGCATTTTGGCTTCCGCCCTTGCGATGGACAAGGAGACATCCAAGCAAATATTCCTCGGCAACAACGTCCCCGTTCCTCCCTTTGCGGTGGTGAGCAGGAGCCGGGTGGAGAGGGGCGGAGGGATAGACCTCTCCCTGCTGGACGAATGGATCGGCTTCCCCCTGCCATGGGTCATCAAGCCGACGGCCGAGGGATCCAGCATCGGCGTCAGCATTGTCAGGGAGAAGGCCGGGGTGGAGGCCGCGGCCCGGGAGGCGTTCCGGTACGGCGGCAGGATCATTGTAGAAAAATACATCCCGGGCAAAGAGATCCAGATAGGTATTCTCGACCAGAAGGTCCTTGGCGGCGTCGAGGTCAGGCCTTCCACGGAGTTCTACAGTTACGAGGCGAAATACACCCCCGGCCTCACGCAGTATATCCTGCCTCCCGAGGTGGCGCCCTCCGCCTACACGACGCTTTCCGAAATGGCACTGCGGGCGCACAATGCACTCGGGTGCAGGGGAGCGACGCGGGTTGACTTCATCCTCGATACTGCCGGCGCCCCCTGGATCCTCGAAGTGAACACCATCCCGGGCATGACGGAGACGAGCCTCCTTCCCAAGATAGCACAGCTTTCGGGAATGGACTTTTCCGCCCTGATCGAGGAGATCCTTCGGCTGTCCCTTGAGCAGTAGGCCTTTGGCGGTGGGGGTATGGCGAGGAGAAACCTGAGGACCGTGAGGAGGAGAAGGGAAAGAGGGCAGTACCGGCTCATCGCGGTTGCCGTACTCCTGTCTCTCTCTGCCTGCCTCGGAGCCTTCTACTCCCTGAAGTATCTTGTGCGCGTCAGGGAGATCATCTTTTCCGGAAACAGTCATCTCCGGAATGAGGAGCTGCGCTCTCTGGTGAAAATGAAACAGGGGGAGGAGATGTTCCGTCTCTCCGGCCGGCAGATCCACCATCACCTCAAAAAGTCCCCTTGGATCAAGGAGGCGGTCATCCGCAGGGAGCTGTCGGGCAGGATGCTCATCAGGGTGACGGAAGGGGTTCCTCTCGCCGTGGTGAGCCTGGCGGACCGTCCCTACCTGGTGGACCGGGAGGGAAGCCTCCTGGAGCCGATAAAAGAGGGGACAGCCCTGTTCCTCCCTGTGATAAAAGAGATCGATCCCGGTGCGAACAAGGGCACCTATGATGAAGCGATCCGGCTCATCGAAACGCTCCGTGACAGCAAGTCGCTCCTGTACGACGGGAATGTGGTGATTACGGGGCACAGGCCCGAGGACCTCACCATGGTCGTAGGGGGCATTGCGATACGGGTGGGTAGGGGGGATTTCGGGAAGAAGCTGGAGCGGCTCGCTTTTGTGAGGGACGAGGTGCAGAAGAGGAACCTGGCGGTGGAGTACATAGACCTCCGGTTTTCCAATAAAATCATCGTGAAACCTGTGGCGCAGGAGCTGCCCGCACCTGCAATGGAGCCCGACGGAAAGGCCGGGAAATCTCCTGAGAAGAGAGCGGCCCCGAAAAAGGGGGAAAAGAAGGAGAAGCGGAAAGCAGAGCAGAGGAATGGAAAGAAGAAAAAGGGGTAGCAGCAGCGCTATTGTTGTCGGACTCGATGTGGGCACCACCAAGATCTGTGCCCTTGTGGGAGAGGTGA
>JADLDZ010000124.1 GCA_020846375.1 Nitrospirales bacterium
ATGTCACCAAGCTCATGGTCATCGAGGCGCCCCATGTAGCCAGAAAAGCGAAAGCCGGACAGTTCATCATCATCCGCATCGATGAAAACGGCGAGAGGGTCCCCCTCACCATAGCCGATTTCGACCGCGCTGCCGGCACAATCACCATTATCTTTCAGGAAGTGGGGAAATCCACCCTGCAGCTCGGGAAGCTGAACGTGGGGGACAGTGTCTCCACCTTCGTCGGCCCACTCGGACATCCCACCGAGGTCGAAAATTTCGGGACGGTTGTCTGTATGGGAGGCGGCGTGGGAATCGCGCCTATCTATCCCATCGCCCGCGCCCTCAAGGAGGCGGGGAACACCGTCATCTCGATTATCGGGGCGCGCTCAAAGGACCTCCTGTTCTGGGAAGAGAAGATGCGGGCGGTCTCCGACGAACTGCATGTCTGCACCGATGACGGCTCCCACGGCCGCAAGGCCCTGGTGACGGAGCCCCTCAAAGAGGTTCTGGAAGATACGGGACGCAAAGTGGCGAAGGTATGGGCCATCGGTCCCGCCGTCATGATGAAGTTCGTATCGCTCACCACGAAGCCGTTCCATGTGCCCACCGTCGTCAGCCTGAACACCGTCATGATCGACGGCACCGGCATGTGCGGGGGCTGCAGGGTTCTCCTCGAAGACGGGGCACAGTTCGTCTGCGTGGACGGACCCGAATTCGACGGCCACAAGGTGGACTGGGGCAATCTCCTGTCCCGTCTTTCCTTTTACCGGGAGGAGGAGAAGTCTGCGGTGGAGCATTTTGAACACACCTGCAATCTCGATAAGGCAGTCGCAGAGGGAGGAAAATAGATGGCTGAGCTTACAACAGCGGACAGGATGAAGATACCCCGGCAGCCCATGCCGAACCAGGACGGGGAGGTGCGGAGGGGCAATTTCGACGAAGTAGCGCTGGGGTACGATGAAGAGACCGCCAGGAAGGAGGCGGAGCGCTGCCTGCAGTGCAAAAAGCCGCTCTGTCGTGAGGGGTGCCCGGTGGGCGTTCTCATTCCCCAATTCATCAAGGCCCTGCGGGAGGGCGATATGACAGGGGCGGTGGAGGCGATGAAGGTGAAAAACAACCTGCCCGCCATCTGCGGCAGGGTATGCCCCCAGGAGAGCCAGTGCGAGGGGAAATGCATCCTGGGGAAGAAGGGCGAGCCCGTCGCCATCGGGCGCCTGGAACGCTTTGTGGGCGACTATGAGCTGGACCACCGCACCTGCCCCCTTACGAGTGCACCGGCTACCGGCAAGAAGGTGGCGGTGGTGGGAACGGGGCCGGCCGGCCTCACCTGCGCGGTGGACGTGGCCCGGGAGGGCCACAAGGTCACCATGTTCGAGTCCCTCCACGGCCCGGGAGGCGTGCTGATCTACGGCATCCCCGAATTCCGCCTCCCCAAGAGCGTTGTCCATGGGGAAATCGACTATGCGGCACAATGTCTGGGCATCGAGATCCTCTCCGACCATGTCATCGGCCGCTCGATTACCCTGGATGAGCTGCTGGAGGAATACGATGCCGTGTTCCTCGGCACCGGAGCGGGACTGCCCTCCTTCATGCGCATTCCGGGCATCAATCTCAACGGAGTTCTGTCCGCCAACGAGTTCCTCACCCGGGTGAACCTGATGAAGGGATACCTCTTCCCGCAGTACGACACCCCGGTCAAGGCGGGCAGGAGTGTGGCGGTTGTCGGGGCGGGGAATGTCGCCATGGATGCCGCCCGCTGCAGCGCCCGCATCCAGGCGCTCCATGCGGAAAAGACAGGCACCAAGCCGGGCGAGGTGCACATCGTCTACCGCAGGTCCAAGGACGAGATCCCCGCCCGTGCGGAAGAGGTGCACCACGCTGAGGAGGAAGGAGTGATTTTCGATCTCCTCACCAATCCTGTGGAGATCCTGGGCGACAGCGAGGGCAAAGTTGTGGGGATGCGCTGCGTCCGCATGGAACTGGGAGAGCCCGATGCATCCGGGAGACGGAAACCCGTCACCATTCCGGGGTCCGAATTCGAGATGAAGGTGGATACCGTCATCATGGCGCTGGGCACAAGCCCGAATCCCCTCGTTTTCGTGGATGCCGACGGTCTGGAAAGGACGAAGCACGGGACCGCCGTGGCAGACTCCGAAACGGGGCGGACGAAGAAGCAGCGCGTATGGGCGGGAGGAGATGTGGTTACCGGCGCGGCCACGGTCATCAGCGCCATGGGCGCAGGCAAGCGTGCGGCTGCCGACATCACTGCTTTCCTGAAGGGGCAGACGGCAGCCTGGTAACTATCCAGGAGAGCAGCGCTGCCTGCATCGAAAAAAACCCCGTCCTGTGCACAGGACGGGGTTTTTTTCGCTTTCTATGGTGTGCGGCTATCTAAAAACTAGGCGGGCTGGGGGGCGGAAGCCGTCCGGACCTTCGCCTCTTTCAGCCACAACAAACGGGAGCCGTTGATGACCGAGGCATTGACCGATTCCATCACCTCTTCCGCTGTCACGTCAAAACCGCTCGTGCGGGCGAAAGCGCCGACAGTCCCCCGGGATTTCGGCTGCGCCAGGCTGCGGGCCTCGCTCTCCGTCGCCGCCGGGATCTTTACCCCCATGGCCTCGGCCAGGGCAGCGAAAATCTCGCGGTGCGTCCTAGCATCCCCTGCAGGAGCCACCACCCCGGCCACATACTTCACCCTCCCGGCATAGTCGACCATGGTCCCCTCTGCCTCCATGAAGGCGGCGGAGGGCAGCACCACATCCGCCTGCCGGGCAAGGGGAGTGAGATGGGAGCTCTGCACTACCAGAAAGCCCAGCAGCGGCCTTTCGGAAAGGGGCACCTCACCGATGGCATAGAGAAGCCCCGTGCCGCCCTGCACCATCTCCCTGTACGACCTGCCTGCCGGAGCAAGACCCATCAACATGACTCCCTTCGCATTGCTCTCGAGGGGCATCGCGATGGCGGAGCCCTTCACGAGGCCGAGATTCGCGGCGGCGTTGTACAGTGCGGAAGAGGAAATCACCACCGGGTGGTGCGCTGCGGCAAAGAGGGAGGCCGCCTGTTCCACGGCCTCGCTGACCTTCGCGCCCGATACTGCATCAACCAGGCTCTTCTCTTTTACCGCCCCTTTGTCCGCCAGGGCCTTTACGAGGGCCTTCAGTGACTCCGCCTCGTCTCCGGAAAGCCTGACCGCCGCAACGGAGGCGATGGCAGGCTCGGCCGCATTCACCGTGATCAGCCTGGCGCCGCCGTTCACCTTCCTCCTGATCAACGCGTCAAGGGCGGGCAGCGCCCTCGTCTTCTGGCTGGGGTTCAGATCGACCAGAACAAAAAGGTCTGCGGCATCGAGGTCCGCGCTCCCGTGGAGGAGAGTAGCAGCGCTGCCGTACAGGCTGGCCGTGGTATCCACATTCTTCGTCTTTACCACACCGGAGGCGAAATTCTTCAGGGTAAGGGCATCCTCGTTCAGCATGCCCGCAGAGGCGATGATCCCCGCATTTTCCCCTGCCTTCTTCAGTTCCGCGGCAACGACGGCAAGGGCATCCTCCCAGGTGGTCTCCTTCAATTCATCGCCCACCCGCTTCATCGGGGCGGTCACTCTCGTATCGGACTCGATGCAGTCGAATCCGAACCTTCCGTAGGCGC
>JADLDZ010000125.1 GCA_020846375.1 Nitrospirales bacterium
CAAAAATCACGATCGCAGGAATCCTGACCGTATCTCTTTTGGCATCTTCCCTCGCTTTTGCAGAGCTTACCATGAACGAGGGGAAATGGGAGATCACGGTGAAAACCGAGATGCCGGGCATGCCCGCTCAGATCCCTCCCATGAAACACATCCAGTGCATTACGAAGAAAGATGCGGTCCCCCATCCGTCTGAACAGAATAAGGACTGCAAGATAACCAACGTAAAGATCAGCGGGAATACCGTGTCCTGGGCCATCCAGTGCCAGGGGAAAGAGAACTCGATGAGCGGCTCCGGCAAGGTCACCTATAAAAATGACTCTTTTGACGGCGTTGTGGATATGTCGGCGAATGTGCCCGGACAGGGCTCGATGAAGATACACCAGAAAATGAACGGGAAGCGCCTCGGGGCGTGCAAATAGGAGCCTGTTTTCCCCGCCGCCCCCTGGGAAAAGATTTTTCTTGCCGTCCCCTTTCCGGTGTGCTATTTAATAGGTATGATACCATCCATGGGATTCCATCGCACTGCTCCCGCCTCCCCGCGAAAGCGGAGGACTGCAGGGGGCTTCCTTTTCCTGTTTGCGTCCGTTCTCTCTCTTCTTTTCCTCCTTTTCTCCCCGCCCCTTCCCGCGCATGCAGGGGAGCCGACAGAAAGGGTGCGGCAGACGATCGAGGAGATACGCAGCGTCTTCAAGGATGCGGAGCTCAAGAAGCCGGAGAACAGGGAGAAAAGGAACGCCCGGCTGCGCGCCCTTGTCGATGAGCGCTTCGATTTCGAAGAGATGTCGAAACGCACCCTTGCACGCTACTGGAGGGAGAGGACTCTGGAAGAGAGAAAGGAGTTCGTCGCACTCTACTCCGATCTGCTCAAGGATGTTTATCTGAAAAAGATCAGGCAGCATGAGGGCGAGGTCGAAAAGCATGAGGAAGACAAGGTACTGTACCAGGACGAGAAAGTAGAGGATTCCTACGCCTCTGTCAAGACCCTGGTTGTCACCTATGACGGAAAAGAGATACCCGTGGAATACAGGCTCTTGAAAGAGGACGGTGACTGGCAAGCATACGATGTACTGGTAGAAGGGGTAAGCCTGCTGAACAACTACCGGTCACAGTTCAGACAGATCATACGCTCCGGCTCCTACGAAGAACTGGTGGAGCGCATCAAGGCGAAAAAGATCGCCGCTTCCCCCGAGGGTAAGAAAGAAGACAGGAAAGAGGAAGAGTAAGGCCCCTTCCGGGGAGGAGGTGCCTTATTGCCTGCCTGCCTTCCGGAGCTTCGCCCATTCGTCCTTCAGAGTGACCGTGCGGTTGAAGACCGGTTTCCCCGGTGCGGAATCCACCGTATCCACGCAGAAATACCCCAACCGCTCGAACTGAAACCGGGCGCCCGGCTTTGCTTCCCCGAGACAGGGCTCAAGGCGGCAGGAAGGAAGAGCTTCCAGCGACGCCGGGTTCAGGAACTCGGTGAAGTCCTTCCCTTCCTCCACCTCATCGAGGTCATCCTTCCGGAAGAGCGTGTCGTAGAGGCGCACCTCCGCTGAGACGGCATGTGGGGCGGAGACCCAGTGCAGCGTCGCCTTGACCTTCCGCCCGTCCGGGGCATCGCCTCCCCGCGTTGCGGGATCATAGGTACAGTGCAGCTCTATGATAGTGCCTTTTTCATCCTTCACCACATCGACGCACTTGATGAAATAGGCGTAGCGCAGACGCACCTCACGGCCCTGGGTCAGTCGGAAGAACTGTTTCGGCGGGTTCTCCATGAAGTCGTCCTGTTCGAGGTACAGTTCACGGCAGAAGGGCACCTTCCGCGCCCCTGCAGAGGGGTCCTCGGGGTTGTTGACCGCGTCGAGGTACTCCACCTGGTCGTGCGGGTAATTGTCGATCACCACCTTGAGGGGGCGCAGCACCGCCATCACCCGGGGCGCGCGCCTGTTCAGGTCCTCCCGCACGCAGTACTCGAGGAGGGCAAGGTCGACGAGGCTCTCCCGCTTGCCCACGCCGATGCGCTCGCTGAAATTCCGTATGGCTTCGGGCGTATACCCGCGCCTCCGCATCCCCGCGAGGGTGGGCATGCGCGGGTCGTTCCATCCGTGAACATGCCCCTCGTTGACCAGTTTCAGGAGCTTCCGTTTGCTCAGAACGGTGTAGCTGAGCTTCAGCCGGGCGAACTCTATCTGCTGCGGATGGTAGATGTCCAGCACGTCGAGGAACCAGTCGTAAAGGGGGCGGTGGTCCTCGTACTCCATGGTACAGAGGGAATGGGTGACTCCTTCGATGGAGTCAGAAATGCCGTGCGCGTAGTCGTACATGGGGTACATGCACCATGTGTCTCCCGTCCTGTGGTGGTGCACCTTCTTGATCCGGTACATCACCGGGTCGCGCAGGTTGATGTTCCCCGAGGCCATGTCGATTTTCGCCCGGAGCACCCGTGAGCCGTCCCCGAACTCCCCCCTCCGCATCCTCTCGAACAGGTCGAGGTTCTCCTCCACGGAGCGGGTGCGGTAGGGGCTCTCCCTTCCCGGAGCGGTCAGGGTGCCGCGGTATTCCCTGATCTGCTCGGCGGTCAGGTCGCAGACATACGCCCTGCCCGCCTTGATAAGCTCGACGGCGTATTCATAGAGCTTCCCGAAGTAGTCGGAGGCGTAGTAGAGTCGGTCGCTCCAATCGAAGCCCAGCCAGCGGACGTCCTCCTGGATGGCCTCCACATACTCCACCTCTTCCTTGCTCGGGTTCGTATCGTCGAAGCGGAAGTTGCAGACCCCTCCGAACTCCCCGGCAAGACCGAAATTGAGGCAGACGGACTTGGCGTGCCCGATATGCAGGTAGCCGTTGGGCTCCGGCGGGAAGCGCGTCATCAACCTGCCGCCGTACTTGCCGGTCCTCATATCCTCAGCGATGATGGCGCGGATGAAATTGGAGGGTGCAGCGGAGCCGGCCCCGCCCGTTCCCCCGGTCCCCTTCTCCTTTATATTCCTGTCCGTTTCCGGTGCGTCCATGCTTGTTCCCCTCATCCTTATTCCAGGTGGCGCGGGAAATTCCCCTGCTCAAACAGTATTGTAACACATCGTGCCCGCCTGTGATGCCTTCTGGAACGAAAGTATGTCCATCCGGGGGCCGTTTGTGCTATACTGAGAATTCAGTCTCACGCATAATAAGCAATGGGACTTCACCCCGGAATGCCGAAGTGGCGGAATTGGCAGACGCGCTAGGTTCAGGGTCTAGTGGTCGCAAGGCTGTGCGGGTTCGAGTCCCGCCTTCGGCACTCTCTTTTCCCCCTCTCCTCCCTATGAATAAGAAAAGGTCGGATCTGGTATAATGAGGGCGGATACACCTTAAGGTGTGTCTGCATCCGGTCGCAGCAGGAGATAGTGTGCAGACATACCCCAAGGTATTTTTGCGCCGGCACACCGCGCAGGAAAGGGGACAATGGCCTCACGAAACAATGGTCAGGTACGAAAGAACAGGAGAAGCCGCTCTGTCGTCATGCTCCTCCTTGCCTTCATTGTCGCGGCAGTATCTCTCTCTCCTGCCATTTCTTTCGCCCAGAACCCCGCTCCGGAAGACTTCCCCAGCTATTTGGCAGAGGGGAATCGGTACCGGAGCAACGGAGAGTGCGAGAAAGCACTGGAGAGCTATGCGAGGGCAAGGGAGTTCCGTCAGTTCCTGCCCGACGAATCGTATCATCTCGCTGTGGCGTATTGTTATGTGGACCTGAAGAGATACGACCAGGCCATCGAGGCATACACCCGGGCCATCGGAGGCATAAGGAACAGGGCGTTGCTCTCCGAGATATACCGGAGCCGGGGGAAGGCTTACTACCTTAAGGCGGCACAGGGCAGCACCTTGGATATGGCCTGCCTTGCGCTGGCGCAGAGAGACCTGAAGGAGGCCTCCATCTCGGGCGCCGACGTGGCCGATATCGAGATATCCATTTCCCGCGACCTGCAGGTGAAAAAGCCGCTGCCCGCTTCGCCTCCGGGGGAGCACCGGAACCTTGTAGCCGGACGGGAAGTAGCCGTTATCGAAAGCAGGAGAAAGATGGTGGTCGGCGACGGGGAGTACACGCTTCACCTCTCCCGCGACACCCGGATAACGGACAAGAACGCACAGCCGCTCACCGTATTCGACATACGGCCTGGAGATGTTGTCGATTTCACCTACGCGAACGGATACCGCAGCGCTGCCGATACAATGATGCATGTATCCGCCCTTACTGTGGAGCTCCATCGGGATGTCCCCCTCCAGGAGAGGGCGGAGGTGGAAGTGGACCGGCACGAGGAGGAGCTCCAGCGGATGTTGCAGAAGATAGATGACCTGGAGCGCGTGGTGGAGGAGCTGAAGGAGCAGCAGGAGAAAAGGGGTGAAGAGGCTCCTCCGGTGGTTCTGAAAAAGGAAGCACCCGCTGGCAAAAAACTCAACAAGAAGAAATCTCCCACAGAAAAGGGGAAAGTATCCACGAAAACCGCAGGGGCTGCGGAGAAGGCATCGGTAGGCGACAGTGAATAGTGGATAGTGGCAAGGGAATCAGAAGACAAAATGCCCTGTGACCCTCTCTCTTCCCTTTTTGAAGCGTTCAGCCTATTTTTTCATCTTGACTCCTTCGACTGTTTCCCGTGTCTTCGGCATCTGATCCGGACTTCCTCCTCTGCGAGTAACGATGAGCCGGAGCAGTTCCAGCAGCAGCGCATTGTTCCGTGACGCCCGTTTCCGTAGTGCGGGCAGAAGCCTTTGCGTCTGCTCAAGAATCTCATCTCGCTGATCCCACGCTCTGTCGATATGTGCGATAAGCCTGCCCGGAGTGATATCCTGAAAAGGCGGGGTCTCCATCCCGAGTTCCTCGATAAAGCCCAGTACTTTTTTTGCATACGGGAGTGCAACGAAGGGCACACCCTGCAGGGCGGCAAAAATGAGGAAGTGAAGCCGCATTCCGATAACGAACTCGAACTTTTTCATAATGGTCATGATCTGGCCCGGCGAATAATCTCCTTGCAGGATGCTGGCATGGTTGGGCCACACCATACGCGCAATTACCGAATGCGCTTGATGGAGATCGTGTTTCTGCTCCATGGGAACGAATACCACGTCACACGCGTATCGGTCGATCAAGTAGTCCGCCGTGTCCGCA
>JADLDZ010000126.1 GCA_020846375.1 Nitrospirales bacterium
GTGGAGCCGCTCTGCGTGTCAGCTCCCCGGGTGGAACTATCCTCCATGGCAGGGCTGCTCTTCATATCATCTCCCCGGGTCGAGGAGCCGTACTCCGCGGCAAATACCCCCGAGGAAAAGATCAGGGTAAGCGCAGCAAATAATGCTATGATACTGACTTTTCTCATTTCTTCCTCCATACGTTTTTGTGCCTATCCAAAAAAACAGAGCACTGTTCAGGTTCTGCTTCCCTTTGCGCCATGCGCCATTCCTTATGAAGGTTCTGCGACAGGACCATCCGGAATCATCAGGAGAAGTGCTCGACAGACCATGGGAGAGGTGCTTAGAACAGGAAAGGAAAATTCCGTGCGGAGTGGAAGTGAATTCTGTCTCCTTCTGATTAAAATGTAGCAAAAAAAAGCCTGGTTGTCAACCGAAAAGGCAAGCACATTTTAATTCAAATTCAAGAGGTTGCCTATCTGCCTCTCCTTAGAAAAAGGGGTTCAGGGGGAAATCGTCTCTTCACGGGCAGGTGATATGTCCTGCAGCGGTACGACAGCCGGATCGATCCCGTTGCTCCGCAACACCTCAGGGTCGTCAGCCAGTGTCTTTGGGATGATTATGGCTATTCCGTACTGCTCGCGGAGAAGGTGTACCGCTTCGGTGTAATCATCCGTGCCCACACGGGAAAGCAGCGGAGCGTATATTTTTATTTCTTCCTCCCGCAGATACCTGATGATATCGGCAATATGGCTCAACCCGATAGTAAAGATCGCCTTGCGGGTTGCCAACGTCCCCCGGTGGAACTCTTCCTCTATGATTTCCGGCGCTTTCTGGAGCATGACGGCAGTCCTTTTTTCCTGCAGGTAGCAGAGCTCTTCCCGGAGAAGGGCCGCTTCCGTCATATCGACAGCTGCGTCTTCCAGACGGTTGAGGCACTCTCCCACCGCCTCGTAAAGAGCCCTGTCCTCTATCTGGCGAGTATGTATTCCGTGATACTCCTTGAGAAGCATCTCTGCATTCAAATAGACGGAATTATTGGAAAGGCGCTCCTTGACGGCTTGAAAAGAGAATGAATTCCCCCTTTTTTCGTCCAGGACGGAAGTGATAAGCATCATCCTTTCGTCCGATTCGGGCTTCCTCTTGAACAACCCCTCGGGCAGCAGGAGCTGGACCCCTTCCTGCGCGATCAGCCATTCCGCGATCTTGTACACTTCGGCCTGGACCTTCGCAGTATTGCTTCCATTCGTACGGGACACGGTGTGGCGATGGCTGGTGCCGATAATATACAGGTGGGCCGGACTATTCTCGTTGTGTTGGAAAACAACGGTGCCATAGGAGGAAGGGAAAGAAGCCCGGCTCAGGGGAGGAGAGGCGGACTGATCAGCGGCCAGGGAAAATCCGGGGATGCAAAACAGGAAGAACGCGGCAGACAAGCTGCCCATAAGAAGCGCAAGGGAGCAAAGATATTGCCGTACGGGGCCTTTCTCCCGAAGGGAATGCCGGTCTTCGCGATTGTGGAACAGTCCGCCGGGGCGGGGAGCACTTCTCAAAACGCCACTCCTTCTGCGACCGGACAGCGATCGGGGACAAGGAACAGAGTAGTGCAGCACGCATACTACACGGGCAAGCTCTCTGTCGGGGAGCGGTACCTCGCAAACCGGTTTCATGACGGCTCCCGTAAAAAGGGGGCCGTTTGTACCCACTATCAGGTGTGATTATAGCGAAAGAGGAAGGACCCCGTCAACAAAGGCAAGGCCGGCGGCCAGGAGGAGCATAGATCCGGTCGTATTCCGGGCGGACGCACTATCCGGCGTCCTTCTCCGTTTTCGCCCTTGCCTGCTTCACTTTCACCCGTTTTCCCTTCATCATCATGTCGTCGATGGAGCGGATCACTCTGTCAGCAAGCTCAGTGGGGACCTCGACAAAGGTAAACTTTTCGAGCATGTCGATGTTGCCGATCTTGCTGTAGGGGATATTCGCCTCCGACGCAATGGACTTGACGATATCGGCAACCTGTATCCTGTCTTTTCTCCCTATCGTCATGAAAAGGCGCACCATCCCCGGCCTCTCGTAGCCTTCCTCTGCCGGCTTCTCCTGAATTTCCCCATAGGCGGCATAGAGGGCCGCTGCCGCGATATCCTCGAAGCGATGCGTCTCCTCCAGGTCTTTCACTACCTGCAGATACGCGAGGTGCTTTTCTTCCCGAATGATCTCGGCGATATCCCTCGACACCTTCTTATCCCTGGCCTTGAGTGCATCTTCCGCAGTGGGAAGCCTCTTTTTCCCGATGACGGTCTGCGCCGTCTTTTCAATAAGCCGCAGGTGCCGGTATTCGCGTGGCGTTACCAGGGTAATCGCCATGCCCGACCTGCCCGCACGTCCGGTCCTCCCGATCCGATGGATGTAGTTTTCAGGATTCTGCGGGATATTGTAGTTGATGACATGTGTCACATTCTGAATATCGAGGCCGCGCGCGGCTACGTCGGTGGCCACCAGCACATCGAGCATGCCGTTCTTGAACCTGCCCATCACCTCATCCCGCCTCGCCTGCGTATAATCGCCGTGGAGGGCACTGGCATTGTATCCCATCTGCTGCAGCTTCAGGGAAACCTCATCCACCTCCCTCTTGGTATGGCAGAAGACAATGGCCAGCTCCGGGTCCTCCACATCCAGAAGCCGGGAAAGAGCGTTAATCTTTGCCTCTTCCCGCACTTCATAAAAGACCTGCTTGATCTCGGGTACGACGACATCCTTCGTATTGACCTTTACCCTTTCAGGGCTCCGCATGTACCTGCGCGCTATGTTCATGATCGGCTGCGGCATGGTCGCGGAGAACAGGAGAGTCTGTCTTTCAGCAGGGGTATTCTTGAGGATCGTCTCGATATCCTCAATGAAACCCATGTTCAGCATTTCGTCCGCTTCGTCGAGGACAACGATCTGTACCCCGGAAAGAGAGAGCGTAGCGCGGTTGAGGTGATCGATGATGCGCCCCGGGGTGCCCACCACCACATCCACCCCCCGCTGAAGCGCCCTGATCTGGTTCTCAATGGACTTGCCGCCGTATACCGGAAGGGCAACGCTTTTCTTGTATTTGCCGATACGGTTGATTTCCTGGGCCACCTGTACCGCAAGCTCCCGTGTGGGTTCGAGAATGAGGGCGAAAGGCATCCTGCTCCGCCGGCATTTTTCCAAAATGGGAATGCCGAAGGCCGCCGTCTTTCCTGTTCCCGTCTGCGCCTGTCCCACAATATCATGTCCCTGCAGCACCAGGGGTATTGCGGACATCTGGATGGGCGTAGGCTCTTCGAATCCGATTTCCGATATTGCTTTCAGGGTCTCCCTGCTTAATGAAAATTCCTCAAATTTCATCCGTATCTTGCTCCTTTTCCTATTTCACTCTGGAATGCAGGGCCAGGGTATGGTCGGCACACCCCTAAAGAATATTTCCGGAAGTATTCCGCATGACTTTCCCGGAGAACGCTTCCCTGCTGCGGTTGTATTAGTATAGCCTCTCCGCCTTGGTGTGTCAAGAAATAATCCAATAGATCCAATAGTTTTTACTTTTATACCCCCTGCCGCTTTCAATACCCGCACGGGTATGTTCCGCCTTGCCGGATTTCCCTGCCGCCAACCTGGTTCCTTCTGCGCTTTTGTTTGACAAAGGTTTTGCTTTTTGGATAACATGTCACCTCATCATTTACTGCTCCAGAAAGGAAACCATGTATTTCCAGGATTTGATCGGACGACTGAATGACTACTGGGCGAAAAAGGGATGCTTACTGCTTCAGCCCTACGATACGGAGGTGGGAGCGGGCACTTTTCACACCGCTACTTTCTTCAGGGTCCTCGGACCCGAGCCGTGGAAAACCGCATACGTGGAACCCTGCAGGAGGCCCACCGACGGCAGATACGGGGAGAATCCCAACCGGCTGCAGCACTATTACCAGTACCAGGTGATCCTGAAGCCCTCTCCTTCCGACAGCCAGGAGATCTACCTCGACAGCCTTTTCACCCTCGGGATCGACGCAATAAAGCACGATATCCGTTTTGTCGAGGACGACTGGGAATCTCCCACATTGGGTGCATGGGGACTGGGATGGGAGGTATGGCTGGACGGTATGGAGATAACACAGTTCACCTACTTCCAGCAGGTTGGGGGGATTGACCTGAAACCGGTTTCCCTCGAGATCACTTACGGTCTCGAAAGGATCGCGATGTACCTGCAGGAAGTGGACAGCGTCTACGATATCGAGTGGTGCAAGGGCATCAAATACGGAGAGATACACAAACAGGGCGAAGTGGAGTTCTCGAAGTTCAATTTCGATTATGCGAATACGGATCTCCTCCTGAAGCTGTTCGACGAATATGAGAGGGAATCGAAGAGGATGAGGGAGCTCGGCCTGGTCCTCCCTTCCTATGAGTACTGTCTGAAATGTTCGCATGCCTTCAACCTTCTCGATGCACGGGGAGTGCTCTCCGTCACGGAAAGAACAGGTTATATCGCCCGGGTGAGAGCGCTCGCAAAATTCTGTGCGGAAGCTTTCCTGCAGCA
>JADLDZ010000127.1 GCA_020846375.1 Nitrospirales bacterium
CGTTTACTTGATCATCCCTTCGGAAAAGATGATGGCATCGAAGGTGCGCTTGAGGGTTTTGCTCTCGAAATTCGCCATTTCGAGCCCGGGCTTCAGGGAGAGGGTCTGCCCTTTGGACACCTTTGTCTGGGGAATCGCCGCCCATATCTTTTTTCCGTTCTTTTCAAGCCGTACGTAGGTATATCCGCCGCTGTCCATCGTCTCCACCACTTTGCCCGACACCGCATTTTCCGCCCCCGCGTGCATGTCCGGCACGGACACCGCAAAGAGGGAAAGCACGAGCATACCACCGGCAACGAACACCTTTTTCATCCACCGCTCCTTTTGCCTCGAAAGTGGGAATAGACTGTATGACGTTTTATTATAGCGATACCGTGCAGCACCGTCCACTCAAAAGATTCTCCCCTTCAGGATACGGAACACCTCTGTGCACGCCGGAAAGGGTGGAGTGCCCGGCGCAGCGGAGGGGTTTATAAGGGAAACAGGGATTTTTCATGTTTTCTTGACTCTTTGAGACGAAAAGTTTTACAATTTCTTTTCACGGGCAGTTAGCTCAGTCGGTAGAGCAGGGGCCTGAAAAGCCCCGTGTCGGGAGTTCGATTCTCTCACTGCCCACCATGCTTCCTTTCCCCTGACGGTGAATCAGGCAGGCGGGGGGAAGTATGAGCGTATTCCCTCTGTATTCCCTTATTGTTCTCCGGTTTTCTCCCCTGCTTTTTTTCCTGTGGACACCCCTCTTCAAATCATTTAATATATAGTGGTACGATTTGCGCTTGACACCGATCGGGAGAACACGCACCCAGAAGGGAGCGATACAGAGGGAGGTGAGTGCCGGAGAAGAGTCGTACAGAGACGGACTGCCGTCGAGAAGAAAGCCGTCCCGGAAACCCGGGCCGAATAGCAGGCCAATAAATGGCCGACAAGCGGCCGGTAAGCGGGATGACACGCCGAAAACGTGGATAAAGGCCGATAGAAAGGTCAAAGCAAATTTCTTGACAGGCAGAGAACCGTTCATGTATGATGTTTAGTTTGTAGGAGCGGTCGCTCCTTCGATTCTTGACTGAAGGGGGTAGAAATTGAATGCTTTAGGTACCCATCTTTTGGTGGAATTGAGGGACTGTAATCCTGAGATTCTAAAGGACCTTACCAGAGTAAAAGAGGCATTGGTGGCCGCTGCGAAGGAAGCCAAGGCAACCATCGTCGACGTATCCTTCCACGAGTTCAACCCGTTCGGGATCAGCGGTATGATCGTAATAGCCGAATCACACCTGTCCATCCACACCTGGCCGGAATATACCTATGCAGCAGTGGATATCTTCACCTGTGGAGACGTGATAAAGCCCGAAGTAGCCGCTCACTATCTCATTAACCGTTTCGAGAGCAAGAACCCCTCCATCGTCGAGTTGAAGAGGGGCATTCTCTCTGTTTCCAATGAAAAGCTTCCCCACAAGACGTGCGATTGTGACGTCGAGCTGCGCATAGCATCGTAACAGCAGGAAGCAGAGGATCATCCGTGATCCCCTCCCGGCTGCCGTATGCCCGCCGGATAGTGGGGCGGAAAGGACGGCTTTTTGCTTTGGAGCCATAACAAGGGGCGGGTCCCTGCGGGGAGCCGCCCCTTCCGTTCTTTTCAGGAATGCAATCGCTTATTTCTTGTCGGAGAGGGCCGAGATGCCGGGAAGGTCCTTTCCCTCCAGGAGCTGCAGGGAAGCGCCTCCCCCGGTGGAAATAAAGGTAATGGCATCGCTCACCCCCGCCTTGTGTACGGCATAGTCCGTGTCGCCCCCTCCTACGATGGTCAGGGCATAGGCATCGGCAACGGAATGGGCAATGGCATAGGTTCCGCGGGAAAAGGCATCGATCTCGAAGACCCCCATGGGTCCGTTCCAGATGATCGTCTTCGCGCTCTGCAGTGCCTCGGAGAAGAGCTTTACGGATGCGGGGCCTATGTCGAGTGCCCGCCATCCCCGGGGAATCTCCTGTGTCGTCACGATCTTCGTTTCCGCACCCGCCTCGATACTCTGGGCAACGACACTGTCCACCGGGAGGTAAAACTTCACATTGTTCTTTCTCAGTTTTTCCATGATACTCTTGGCGAGATCGAACATCTCCGTCTCTACGAGGGAGTCGCCGATTTCGTACCCCATGGCCTTGATGAAGGTATACGCCATCCCTCCGCCCACGATTACCTTGTCCACCTTATCGGCGAGGTTCTCAAGGACTCCTATTTTGCCCGATACCTTCGCTCCGCCGAGGATGGCGACAAAGGGCCGCACCGGGTTTTCCACCACCCCCTTGAGATATTCGATCTCCTTCTTCATGAGAAAGCCGGCGGCAGAGGGGAGGAACCGGGTGATCCCGGAAGTGGAGGCGTGCGCACGGTGCGCTGCGCCGAAGGCATCGTTGACGTAGAAGTCGGCGAGCCGTGCAAGGGCTTTCGCAAAGTTCTCATCGTTCTTCTCTTCTTCTGGGTGGAACCGGAGGTTCTCCAGCAGCAGGACATCCCCGTCCTTCATCTTCGCCACGAGGCTTTCCGCCTGGGGACCGACACAGTCGGGGGCGAAAACCACCTCTTTATTCAGGAGCCGGTGGAGGCGCTTCACGATGGGCGCGAGACTGAACCGGGGCTCCACCTTGCCCTTCGGCCTCCCCAGATGAGAGGCGAGGATGACCTTTGCCCCTTCGTCGATCGCGTAATTGATGGTGGGGAGGGTGGAGCGTATCCTGCTGTCGTCGGTGATGACGAGATTGTCATCGAGAGGGACATTGAAATCCGCCCGGATGAAGACCCTCTTCCCCTGTATCGGGATATCCTCGATAGTGAGTTTCCCGAGTATATCCTTGATGCCGAGCGATACCTCCCCTCTCTTCGCCATGCCTACCCCCTCGCACCGATACGCAGGATAAGGTCCCGCAGACGCGAGCTGTATCCCCACTCGTTGTCATACCAGGAGATGACTTTTGCCATGCGTCCTTCCATTACCTTGGTCAGGGTGGAATCGAAAATCGAGGAGTGCGGATTCCCGTTGAAATCCACCGAGACAAGAGGGGCATCCACATACTGGAGCACTCCCTTCATGGGCCCTTCCGCCCATTTCTTCATGGCGGCGTTGACCTCTTCGGCGGTGACGTCCCTGTTCAGCTCCGCCACGAGGTCCACGACCGACACGTTGGGGGTGGTCACCCGCATGGCAAAGCCGTCGAGCTTCCCTTTCAGCTCGGGAAGCACCAGCCCGATGGCCTTTGCAGCGCCGGTGGAGGTGGGGATCATGGAAAGTGCGGCAGCCCTCGCCCTCCTCAGGTCCTTGTGGGGCAGATCGAGGATCCTCTGGTCGTTGGTATAGGAATGGATCGTGGTCATAAGGCCTCGTATAATACCGAATTCCTTGTGCAGCACCTTCGCGACGGGAGCAAGGCAGTTGGTGGTGCAGGAGGCGTTGGAGATGATCCTGTGCTTCGAGGGATCGAAGGTCTCCTCATTGATCCCGAGGCAGACGGTGATGTCCGGCTCCTTTGCCGGAGCGGAAATGATTACCCATTTCGCTCCTGCATCAAGGTGCTTCGCCGCCTTCTCCCTGTCGGTGAAGAGGCCGGTGGACTCGATCACGACATCCACGTTCAGCGTCTTCCACGGGAGGTTCTCCGGCGACCTCTCTGATGAGATCCGTATCTCCTTGCCGTCCACCACGAGGCTGTTTTCCTTCACCTGCACGTCGGCATCGAAGATCCCGTGCACGGAGTCGTATTGCAACAGGTGCGCCAGCGTCTTTGCATCGGTCAGGTCGTTCAGCGCAACGATCTCTATGTCATTATAGCCCTTGCATGTTCTGAAAAAATTCCTTCCGATCCTGCCAAAGCCGTTGATGCCTACGCGTAGTGCCATTGTATCCTCCTTAGGAATTGGTTTTTAGACGATTGATGACCATACCGGTCAGAAGCTTGGGGTAGAAATAGGTGGACTTCGGCGGCATCCGCAAGTGGGACAGTGCCACCCTCTCCACCTCTTCCACACCGGTGGGATTCAGGAAGAAAACCCCGTCGAAATCACCCCTGCGCACCTTTCCCACAGCCTCTTTGACGTCCATCTCGTAGGCGATCTCCGTTATCCAGAGGTCCCTTTTGAGGATCAGCTCGTGGAGCACGACCACATCAAGGTTCCTGAGGGCGGGCGGAACGTCCTTCAACTGCCCCTTCTCACGGCATTTCAGGATATACCAGTGGTCCTCGTTATCAAGGTAAAGGCCGAAGGCCCCCTTGCCCTCTCCGGTAAGGGTTTTCGTGATATCATCAGTAATGGGGGCTTGGCGGATACTGAAATCGGCGTCCAGCCTCCGCATGATCTCCTCTTTCCGGGAGATGCCCTTCACCAGCCTGTGGGTGGGGAGTACGGAAATCCCCTCATCGGATATGTTCGCCAGGAACATCAGCACATACTCCCAGGGGCGAGAGCCGCCTGCTGCGCACTCCGGGAAGAACGTGTTGGGATGCCCGAGGGCGTCCATTTCTTTCTTGAACTCAAGCGCCACTTCGTACCGGTGGTGGCCGTCGGCGATAAAGAGAGGTTTATCATATAATTCCCTCATTATCAAGCCGAATTTCGCCTCATCCGTTATTTTGTAGAGCTTATGGACGGCGCCGTCCAGGCCGCGGGCGCTGAAATAGGGGGTCCCTCCCACAGACTCGAGAATGCGGGAGGTGATTCTCTCGGGGCTGTGGTACAGCGAGTAGATGGGGCTTATATTCGCCAGGCAGGACTTCATCAGGTTGAGCCTGTCGGCCTTCGGCTTCGAGTGGGTCTCCTCGTGGGGGTGCACTCCCTTTCCCAACTCTTCTATCTTCACCAGTGCGAGGATTCCTCGCAGCACCTTACTCTCCCCGCCGAGGCGGTATTCGATTTCGTAGGCATAAAAAGCGGGCCGGTCATCCCTGATCAGAATGCCCTCCCTGCTCCACTGATCGAGGGATTCCCGCGCACGGGTATACCTGTTGTCCTCTCCGCTGTCTCCGGGCAGTTCCTTGCCGAAATCCACACGGACAATGTTGTACGGATTCTTCTGATAGAGGGTTTCCCGGCATTCCGGGCTGATGACGTCGTACGGGGGAGCGACCACCTCGTCCCCTGCCACTTTTTCCGGATTATAGAGAAGGCCCGTGAAAGGAATGATCTTTGCCATTTCAGTTTTTACGCTGTTCTTTTCTACACAATCAGTATGTGTTCCGGTGCGATACGACGGATTCGGTGCAGACGAGATATAATAGCATGAAACATGAGTAAATTCAAATACAAATGCATGGTATCCGAATAGACCTGTTCATCTCATGGCTCTTCTTCCTCTACTGGATAAGCGCCCACTTTCTTCGGGGGGCACTGAAACCGGGAAGCGTCCTGACCGGCGCACCAACAAGAAACCCTGCATGAATAATGCAGGGTTTCTTCGTCGTGAAAGCGCTCATTAAAAAGAGGATCAATGGGGCTTTCTGGGCTCTCTCAGCTCAAATAATGCCTTCACCTCGTCCATCAAATCGTTGATGTCCTTGAATTGCCGGTATACGGAAGCGAACCGTACATAGGCTACCTTGTCCAGGTCCTTGAGTGAGGACATGATCTCTTCCCCTATCCAGGAGCTGTTCACTTCTTTCATTCCCAGGCCTATTATCCTTTTTTCTATCGAGCCCTCAATCTCCTCCAGCCTGGTGAGGGAAATGGGCCTCTTCTCGCACGCCTTCTTGAGCCCCGTCAGGATCTTGTGCCTGTCGAAGAACTCGCGGCTCCCGTCTTTTTTAATCACCAGGGGAAGGGGGTCCTCCACCCGTTCGTAGGAGGTGAAACGCTGGGTGCATTGAAGGCATTCCCGCCTCCTCCGGATCACTTCACCCTCTTTGCTCGCCCGCGAATCGATCACCTTGTCCTCGACGCTGCCACAAAAGGGGCACTTCATGACACATAGATGGGAAATTTCGTGCAAAGCGCCACTACACGCTCGCTCATCGCGCACAGAACGGAAGGATCGCTGCTGTTCCTGATGACTGTAGTGATAATATCGGCGATTTCTTCCATTTCGGCCTCCCCCATCCCCCGGGAAGTGATGCATGGGGTGCCGAGCCGCATACCGCTCGTAACAGCGGGGGGCTTGCTGTCATAGGGAATGGCGTTCTTGTTGACGGTAATGCCCGCCTTGTCAAGGGCCTCTTCAGCTTCCTTTCCGGTTATATTCATGCCGCTCAGGTCCACCAGCATCAGGTGATTCTCGGTCCCCCCCGATATGATGGTGAAGCCCCGCGCCATTAATGCAGCGGCAAGCTTCTTCGCATTCCCCACCACCCTCTTCTGGTACTCCCTGAACTCGGGGGTCAACGCCTCTTTCAGGGCAACCGCCTTGGCGGCAACCACATGCACCAAGGGGCCCCCCTGGATTCCCGGGAAGATCGATTTGTCGACAGCCTTTGCGTACCCTTCCTTGCACATGATCATACCGCCCCGGGGCCCTCTCAGGGTCTTGTGGGTCGTGGAGGTGACAAAATCCGCATGAGGAATGGGCGAGGGATGCTCCCCCGCGGCGATCAGTCCGGCAATATGGGCGATATCGGCGAGAAGATAGGCCCCCGTCTCCTTCGCTATTTCGGAGAAGGCCTTGAAATCGATGATCCGCGAATAGGCGCTTGCGCCGACAACGATCATTCTGGGCTTATTCTCTTGCGCAAGCCGCCTTACTTCGTCCATATCGATATATCCGGTCTGTCTGTCGACCCCGTACGAGACCGAACGATAGAGCATCCCGGTGAAGTTGACATGCGCACCGTGGGAGAGGTGGCCTCCATGGGCAAGGCTCATGCCGAGGATGGTATCGCCCGGCTGCAGGGCGGCGAAGTAGACCGCCATATTCGCCTGGCTCCCCGAATGAGGTTGCACATTGACATGCTCCGCTCCAAAGATCTCCTTTGCCCGGTCAATGGCGAGCCTTTCGATCACATCGGCGTACTCGCATCCCCCGTAGTACCGCCTGCCGGGATACCCTTCGGCGTACTTGTTCGTGAAGAGAGAGCCCTGGGCCTCGAGAACCGCACGGCTCGCATAGTTTTCCGACGCGATCAGGAGGATCTTGTGCTGCTCCCTCTCCGTTTCCTTCAGGATTGCTTCATAGATATCGGGATCTGTCTTTTTAAGGTGTTCCATTTCCTGTCTGCTGCTCTATTGTCATCCTGTCACCGACAGGGACAGCCTTTCGTTTTTTATCGCTTTTCCTCGATGAGGGTTATTTTCTTCAGCCGGTTGCAATGCCTTCCCCCTTCAAAAGGAGTGGTCATCCAGGTGCGGACGATCTCCTTTGCAAGGTCCTTTCCGATGATCCTTCCCCCGAGCACGAGCACATTCGCATCGTTGTGGAGCCGGGACATCCGGGCCGAGAAGAGCTCATTGCAGAGGGCGGCGCGGACCCCGGGTATCTTGTTGGCGACAATGGACATTCCGATACCCGTCCCGCAGATGAGGATCCCCCGGTCCGCCTCTCCCGAAGCGACCGCATGGGACACCTTCTCGCCGAAGTCGGGATAGTCGACGGACTGCGGAGTATCCGTCCCGTAGTCGGCCTGCTCATGGCCCATCTCCTGCAAAAGGGAGAGCACCTCTTTTTTCATTTCGAGGCCGGCATGATCGGACCCCAGGGCAATGCGCATCTATCCTCCTGAAAAATAACCAAAAGACAAGAGGCGAACAACGTGAAGAAGGAACGGTTCCGTTCCTTACCTCCTGCTGCCGCTCCCTCTTGCTTTCTTCATTCTTCCGTGCGACTCTATCCGGTTGAGTATCATATAAAACGCATGAAAGGGAAGTCAAGGAAAACGCCTGAAGCTCACGGCTTCAGCGTACCAGCATTTCCAGAAGGGCCTTCGCGGTATGCAGCCTGTTCTCCGCCTGGTCGAACACCCCGCTGTGAGGTCCGTCCATGATCTCGTCGGTGATCTCCTCCCCCCGGTGGGCGGGAAGGCAATGGAGCACCACGGCATCCCTGCGGGCGCACCGGAGTAACTGACTGTTGACCTGGTATTCCCGGAATTTGACCTTCCTGCTCTCCGTCTCCCTCTCCTGCCCCATGCTTACCCATACATCGGTATAGAGGACATCGGCCCCGGCAGCCGCTTCCCGGGGGTCCCGCAGGAGCACGATTTCCCCTTCGGCGCCGGTCCGGGATCTCTCCAGGACCTCAGGGTCCGGCTCGTACCCCTCGGGACTGGCGACGATCACCTCCATTCCCACGCGCGCTGCGGCCTCGATGAGCGAGTTGGCGACATTGTTCCCATCGCCGATGTAGGCGAGGCGGACCCCCTTCAGCCTCCCTTTCTTCTCGATCACCGTCATCAGGTCGGCAAGGGATTGGCAGGGGTGGTGCCTGTCGGAAAGCGCATTGACCACCGGGATCGTGGCATGGGCCGCGAACTCCTCGATGGTGGAGTGCGCATGGGTCCGCAGGACGAGCCCGTGCAGATACCGCGACAATACCCGCGCCGTATCGGCGATGCTCTCCCCCCTGTTCAGCTGTATTTCCTGCGTAGTCAGATAGAGGGACTGCGCTCCGAGCTGATGGATTCCCACCTCGAAGGATACCCTTGTCCGGGTGGAGGGCTTTTCGAAAAAAAGCCCGATGCTCTTCCCGGCGAGGGGGAGCGCCCCCCTGTCTTCTCCCGCCTTGAGGGCAATGGCCCTCGTAAGCAGCCTTTCGATCTCGCTTCCCGTAAATTCGGCAACCGTAAGAAAATCACGCTTCATAGTGCTCTGCTCAACAGATCATCCAGTATTTCCACCAGGTGGTTGATATCCTTTTCCTCGACGATCAGGGGAGGGAGAAACCGCAGGATATTGCCGCCGGTGCAGTTTATCAGTACGCCCTTGTGCAGGCATGCTTTCACGATGGGCATGCCGTCCCGTGTCAGCTCCATGCCGACCAGCAGCCCTTTTCCCCTGACCTCCACGATCTGCGGGTAGTATTCTTTCAGCTGGTTCAGCCTCTCGGCAAAATGGAGCCCCATCCTGTTGCAGTGGTCCAGGATGAACCCGTCCTCCAGGATCGTCTCGATCGTCGCGAGGGCGGCGGCGCAGGCGAGGGGGTTCCCGCCGAAGGTGGAGGCATGGCTGCCGGGCTGGAAGACCGAAGCGACCTTCTCCGTCGCCAGGACCGCTCCGATGGGGACACCGCCCCCGAGCCCCTTCGCAAGGGTAATAATGTCGGGAGTGATCCCGTAGTGCTCATAGGCAAACAACTTCCCGGTCCTCCCCATGCCCGTCTGGACCTCGTCGAGCAGGAGGAGGAGCTCATGTTTGTCGCAGAGCTCCCGCACCCGCCTCAGGTAGTCGTCAGAAGGGACCTTGACCCCTCCCTCCCCCTGGATCGGCTCGAGCATGACGGCGCAGGTTTCCCGGGTGATGGCGGCCTCGAGGGCATGGATATCGTTGAAAGGCACATACCGGAAGCCGGGCACCAGGGGCTCGAAGCCCTTCTGAAACTTCTCCTGCCCCGTGGCTGTCACCGCGGCGAGGGTCCTCCCGTGAAAGGAGCCCAACGCCGTAATGATCTCGAACCTGTTCTGGCCATGGTACTCCTTCGCGTATTTCCGTGCAAGCTTGATCGCTCCCTCGTTGGCCTCTGCGCCCGAATTGCAGAAGAAGGCCTTATCGGCGAAGGAATGGGACACGAGGAGCTTCGCCAGCTTTATCTGGGACTCGATATGGAAGAGATTGGAAACATGGAGGAGCCGCTGTGCCTGCTTCTGTACGGCGACCACGACCTTCGGATGGCAGTGCCCCAGCACATTGACCGCGATGCCGCCGACGAAATCGAGATATTCCTTGCCGTCGGCGCCCCACACCCTCATGCCCCTCCCTTTCCGCAACACGATGGGAAAGCGGCTGTAGGTGTGCATCAGATACCGGTCTGCGTCCTCGATGATTTTCTTCTGCTCCATCCGGGATGATAACACAGGAGAAAAGGACAGGGCAACAGAGAGGCTTGATAATACTGAAGAAAAACCTTTCCTCCCGGGAGAGGCAGCGCATTGAAAATATGTATAATTTTTTCATACATATGATATAATAAAGGGCCATGAAAATCGCGGTTACCGGAAAAGGCGGCGTAGGGAAAACGACTCTCTCGGCCATACTGTGCCATCTGTTCGCAACAGACGGCAAGAGGGTGATCGCCATGGACGCCGATCCCGACGCCAACCTCGCCCAGGCGCTGGGCATCCCCCCTGCCGAAAGCGCAAAGATACGCCCCATTGCGGACATGGCGGACCTGATCGAGGAGAGGACCGGTGCAAAACCCGGGAGCATGGGGGGGATCTTCAAGCTCAACCCCCGTGTGGATGACCTTCCCGAGGGCTTGGGGTACACGACGGGGGGAATCACCCTCCTGGTGACGGGCAAATCGAAATCCGCCGCTTCGGGCTGCTACTGTCCCGAAAACGTCCTCCTGCGCCGGCTGCTGAAGCACCTTGTCGTCGAGCGGGACGAGGTCGTCGTGGTGGACATGGAGGCGGGCATCGAACATCTGACCCGGGGGACCGCGGAAGCGGTGGACGCCTTCATCGTGGTGGTGGAACCCGGACAGCGGAGCATCCAGACCGCCTTTACCGTCCAGGAAATGGCAAAGGGCCTCGGGGTGAAAAAGGTTTTCGTCGTCGCCAACAAGATACGGAACGAAACCGATATCGCCTTTCTCAGGGAGCATCTGCAGGGCATGGAGATCCTCGGCACCGTCTCTTTCAGCCAGGCGGTCATGGACGCCGATGTGAGCGGGGCGTCTCCCTTCGGAAGGGCCTCTGAAGCAGTCGAATCCGTCAAGGAAATAAAGAAAAGGCTCGAAAGTTCATTTGATTCCCGTTAAGGTTTCCATACGGAGGGACATCCTGTCCCGCAGGGACTCTATCGCTTCCGCAGTCAAGAGCGGCAAGGACGAGGCGATACGGAAGACCCTGTTTGCCCTTTCCGCCTTTCAATCAGCGCGTTTTGTCCTCCTGTTCGCCTCCTTCAGCAGCGAAGTGGACACCTTCGAGATGATACGGCATTGCCTGGCCCAGGGTAAACGGGTGGCGCTGCCGCGGGTAAACACCAAAAAGGGGAAACTTTTCCTTTATGAAATCAGGAGCATGGACGATCTCTCCGCAGGGTGCTGGGGCATCATGGAGCCGATTCCTTCCCCTGAGAGGGAAAGGGAGGTGCAGGAGGCGGATCTCATTATCGTCCCCGGGGTCGCCTTCGACGAACAATGCAACAGGCTGGGATACGGCAAAGGGTACTACGATAAGCTGCTGAGGGGAAAAAGAGCGAAAGCCATCGCGGTTGCGTACGAGGAGCAGATTGTCGCCTCCGTTCCTGTCGAAGCGCACGATATCAAGATGGATTCCATCATTACAGATCAGAGGATTATCATCAACAGTGGACATTAGAAAGATCGAACAGGGAGTGCGCCTCATTCTTGAGGGCATAGGGGAAAACGGAGAGCGCCCGGGGCTCAAGGACACGCCGGTGCGCGTGGCGAAGATGTTCGCCGAGATATTTTCCGGCCTCGAAACCCCCGATGACGACCTCCTGAAACCCATCGAGGGGGAAAGCCACGACGAGATGGTCCTCCTGAAGGATATCCCCTTCTATTCCGTGTGCGAACACCATCTCCTCCCCTTTGTCGGCAAGGCCCACATCGCCTATATCCCCGACAGCAGGATCGTGGGGCTCAGTGAGCTCCCCCGGGCCCTCGAGCACTTCGCCAAGAGGCCCCAGGTCCAGGAGCGCCTTACCGCACAACTTGCCGATATCATCATGGAAAGACTCAATCCGCGGGGCTGCATGGTGGTCATCGAGGCGGAGCACCTCTGCATGAGCATGCGGGGGATCAAGAAGCCCGGGGCGAAGACGACCACCTCTGCGGTCAGGGGTATCTTCAGAAGCAAGCAGAGCACCCGTGAAGAAATGCTTGAACTCATAAAGAAAAACCATTAACAAGGAGGAAGCATGTCGGCAAAAATCATCAGCGGCACCGAAGTAGCCGCCCAGATCAGGGAGGAGCTCAGGAAGGAGGTGGAAGGCCTCAAAGCGAAGCACGGTGTCGTGCCGGGGCTCGTGACGATCCTGGTGGGCAGGAATCCCGCCTCGGTCAGCTACGTGACCGCCAAGCAGAAGACCGCGCACGATCTCGGTTTCCATTCCCTCCAGGACGATCAGCCCGAGGACATCTCCGAGGAGGCCCTGCTCGCCCTCGTGGACAAGTACAACAAGGACCCGAAGATCCACGGCATCCTTGTCCAGCTCCCCCTCCCCAGGCACATCAATGAGAAGAAGGTCCTCAACGCCATCGATCCGGACAAGGATGTGGACTGCTTCCACCCGGTCAACGTGGGGCGCCTGATGATCGGCGGTTCCGAAGCGAGGTTCCTGCCCTGCACACCCGCCGGCATCCAGGAGCTGATCGTACGCTCCGGTTTCGAGACCTCCGGGGCCGAGGTCGTGGTGGTCGGCCGCTCGAATATCGTGGGCAAGCCCATCGCCAACATCATGCTCCAGAAAGGCAAGGGGGCGAACTCGACCGTCACCATCGTGCATACCGGGACAAAGAATCTCGAAGCCCACTGCAAGCGTGCGGACATCCTCATCGTCGCCGCCGGCGTTCCGGGGCTCGTCAAACCCGAATGGATCAAGCCCGGCGCCTGCGTGATCGACGTAGGCGTCAACCGCGTCGGGGAGAAGATAAGCGAGAAGACCGGAAAGCCGGTGCCGATCCTCAAAGGAGACGTGGACTTCGACGCGGCAAAGGAGATCGCAGGGGCCATCACTCCCGTTCCCGGCGGCGTCGGACCGATGACGATCACCATGCTGATGAAGAACACTGTCTCCTCCGCGGAGATGCATGCGGGGCTGCAGGGATAACCGAGAGGAAACCGGCACTTATGGCCATTGCATATGGTAAAATAAAGGATTGAACAGCAACCCGGTTACACAAAAGTGCAGGGCGGAGGTGACGGGCTTTTCCGCCGCTCCCGGCCCGGTACGAACCGGACCCGGAAATCGGGCCTGAAGATCGGGAAAGAACCGAAGGAGTCTTTATGTCATCGACAGCTATGCAGTACGAAGCCGGGCGCGCAAAGCCGCTGCTGCAGGAGATCATGGAGCGGTCGGGCCAGAACCTCCTTGCCTGCTACCAGTGCCGCCGCTGCGCTGCCGGATGCCCGGTGGGGGAC
>JADLDZ010000128.1 GCA_020846375.1 Nitrospirales bacterium
GCCGGTGTCAGGTGCGCTCTCGGCGTAGTGTGAGGCTGCGTTCCCCGCCCGGAACCCGTACACGAGCCCTTCGAGGAGGCTGTTGCTCGCGAGCCGGTTGGCTCCGTGGACCCCGGTGCAGGCGACCTCCCCCGCCGCATAGAGCCCGGGGATGCCGGTCGCTCCGTCAAGGTCCGTCTTTACGCCCCCCATGATGTAGTGCGCTGCCGGAGATACGGGGATGAGGTCTTTCGTGATATCCACTCCGTAGCGGAGACAGGTGGTGTGAATCCTGGGGAAACGGTTCCTGATGAATTCCGCATCGAGGTGCCTGAGGTCAAGGGAGACGTGCCGGCTCCCGGTCTCCACCATCCGGGAGACGATGGCCCGCGAGACCACGTCTCTCGGGGCGAGCTCTCCGGATGGGTGGTATTCCTGCATGAAGGGCTTCCCGTGGATGTCGCGCAGGATCGCTCCCTCTCCCCGCATCGCCTCGCTGAGGAGGAACTGGGGGGCGGAGGGGACAAAGAGCGCGGTGGGATGGAACTGGACGAACTCCATATCCTCGAGCACCGCCCCTGCCCGGTAGGCCATGGCCATGCCGTCACCCGTGGCGACGGAGGGGTTCGTCGTCCTCGAAAAGACCTGTCCGGAGCCCCCGGTGGCGAGAAGGGTCGCCTTTGCCCGGACGACGAGGGTGTCGCTGTCGCGCAGGACAGAGGCGCCCCTGCATATTCCACCCTCTACGATCAGGTCGATGGCGGTGCAGAAGGGGAGCCGCTGCAGGGTGGGGAGGGTCTTGCATTTCTGGATGAGCACCCTCTCCAGTTCCTTGCCGGTGGAGTCTCCCTGCGCATGGAGGATCCTTCTCCGTGAGTGGGCTGCCTCCATGGTAAAGGCCAGCTTCGTCCCCTCCCTGTCGAAGGACGCGCCCCATTCGATCAGTTCGAGGATGCGCTCCGGGCCCTCTTCCACCAGCACCCTCACCGCTTCTTCCCGGCAGAGGCCGTCCCCCGCTTTGATGGTATCTTCGAAGTGGATGCCGACCTCGTCCTCGTCGCTGAGGGCGACGGCAACCCCTCCCTGGGCATATTCGGTGCTGCTCTCGGTGGGCGAGTCCTTGGTCACCACCAGGACATTGCCGTAGCGGCTCAATTCCACCGCGGCCCGGAGACCGGCAACGCCGCTGCCGATCACGAGGAAGTCGGTTTTCAGATCCTGCATACGATGTTTCCCAACTTCTCCGACAGTTTTACATTGACGCTGTAATCAATGCGGCAGTCGATGAGAGAGGGAACATCCTGTTTCAGGGCGTCTTCCAGGGCGCCGGCGAGGTTTTCTCCCTTCTCCACCCGGTACGCCCTGCATCCGAAGGACTCGGCGAGCTTGACGAAATCGGGATTCCGGACCTTTACGCAGAAATCCCTCTTGTAGCGCATCAACTGCTTCCATTGGATGAGGCCGAAGCAGTTGTCATTGAAAATGACGGTGACGAAGGGTAGCTTCCACCGCACCGCGGTCTCCAGCTCCGCCACCGACATGAGGAACCCTCCGTCCCCCACCGCCGCGATGACTTTCTTTTCCGGGTGCGCCAGTTTTGCGGCGATCGCCCCGGGGACGGCAAAGCCCATGGAGGCGAAGCCGTTGGAGATGATAACCGTGTTGGGTGCGTAGGCGGGGTAGAAGCGCCCGATCCAGATCTTGTGCGCCCCGACATCGCTGATGAGGATGTCCTCTCTTCCGAGGGCCTGCCGGATGCCGCGGATCACTTCGAGGGGGCTGAGCCCGTTGTCCGTCCGGTACAGGTCGGGATCCGCACTGTTTTCTTCCACGTCCTTCTTCAGGCGCATGAAATAGGAGGGGTCTTTCTCGAATTCCGCCATCTCCGTCATGGTGCGCAGGGTCTTCCGGATATCGCCCGTCAGCTCATAGGCGTTGTAGGATGCGTCCACCTCCGCGGGATTGGTGTCGATGTGGATGATCTTCTTGCTGGCGTCCCAGAACTTCGGGCTGAACTCCACCGGGTCGTACCCCACCGCGATGATGAGGTCGGTGCGGTCGAGCCCGCACTGGACATAATCCCTCGACTGCAGCCCTATCGTGGAGACGAAGAGTTCGTGGTCCGCGGGGAAGGCCCCCGCTCCCATGAAGGTGGCGATAACGGCGATGCCGGTCTTCGCGGCGAGATGGAAAAGCTCCAGGGAAGCGTTGCTCCGCAATACCCCGTGCCCTGCAAGGATGAGGGGCGCTTTCGCCTCCCGGATCATGTCCACCGCCGTCTGGATCCTCATCGGGTCAGGGACGGGGTACTCCAGGGGCGAATGGGGCAGGGGGCTGCCCTCCGCAGGGGCGCTTGCCATATCCTCGGGCAGCTCCAGGTGCGTCGGCCCCTGTTTTTCGAGGACTGCGAGCTTGAAAGCCTTTCTTACCACCTCGGGGATGGTATGCGGAGCGATGATCCGGGAGTTCCACTTGGTGATGGGTTTGAACATGGAGAGGACGTCGATATACTGATGCGATTCCTTATGCGCCCGTGAGGGCGAGGCCTGGGCGGTGAGGGCGAGGAGGGGGGCGAAATCGAGAAAGGCGTCAGCCACTCCGGTCACGAGGTTGGTCGCCCCGGGGCCGAGGGTGGAGAAGCAGACGCCGGGGGACCCGGTGAGCCGGCCGTATACATTCGCCATGAAAGAGGCGCCCCTCTCATCCCGCGTGACGACCACCTCGATCCCTGATGAGGACAGGGCGTTGAGGAGCTCGAGGTTCTCCTCCCCGGGCAGGCCGAAAGCGAAGCGTACTCCTTCGTTCTCAAGACATTTTGTCAATAGTTCCGCGCTGTTCATAATACCCCATATTACCACAACTTCATGGAGAAATACTAAAGGGAGAGAAAATACGGAATGTCCACCGCAATGAGTGTCTGAACAGGCATTCTCTGGTGTGGGGCGAGGGGGCACACTCTTTCTTTGCGAGCGAATTCCTCCGTGGTCTCAGGGGATCAACTCTTTCCCCTCCCTCGAGGGGAGGGGAGAAAGGGGAGGGTGGCCTGCACCCCTCACCCCCACCCTCTCCCCCAAAGGGGCGAGGGGATTCTCATCGGTAGCGAGGAGCACCTGGACTTCGGGGCTCTCCCCCAAAGGGGCGGGGGGATTCAATGCTTTTTCCCTCCCCCTCTCTTACAACCATTTCTTTTTCCTGAAGAAGGAAAGCATGAAGAGGGCGATGACGAGCATGGACAGGAGGACGGTGGGGTAACCCCACC
>JADLDZ010000129.1 GCA_020846375.1 Nitrospirales bacterium
TCATGAAGGGGCTTCACCAGGCTCGTGGTCACCGCCACCTGGGCGGCGAGATGGAAGACCTGATCAGCGCAGCGCACGGCGGAGCGCAGCGTGCGTGTGTCGCACACGTCCGCGATCTCCACCTGCACGCTGCTGCCGTACGTGGCGCGCAGCCAGCGGAGGTTCCGCTCCACCCCCGGCCGGGAGAGGTTATCGTAGACCAGCACCGGCTTGCCCGACTGGAGCAAACGCCGGGCGAGATTCGTCCCGATGAACCCGGCCCCCCCGATGATGAGCGAGGGCTTCCGCCGGAAATTCTTCTTGCGCAAGGGATGGGAATTCATGCTCAGGATCTCGCGCGCCGCTTCGACTCCTCCGCTTTCCCAGAGGCGGTAGAGAAGCCTGGGGGTGCCGTCCGCCTTCCTGAGGCCGAGCTGCATTTTCCGTTCCTCCCCGGGCGCCTCCTCAGCGGGAGAGACAGTGTCGGGCAGGTCACACACCGTGTTCCAGTACATGCGTCCCACCGGGGCCTCCGCCGCCCTGACGAATTCCCGGATCTGGCCCAGCTCGTCAAGCCTCCCGGTGGAATATCCCGCACCGGTAATCCATATCTCCGGCCTGAGGTAATGCTGTCTCAGCACCCTCCGGAGTTCGGAAAGCACCGTGGCCCATTCGTTCCCGCCGGCCTCCCCCATGCCGGAAAAGCCGCGCACCCCCACGATGTCGATGGAGGCAAGGAGCCCCTGCTCGCAGAGAAGGCGGAGCCGGTGGGGGTCGAAAGGCCACATGCCTGCCAGCACCGTCGCCTTGCCCCTCCTGCGCGCCAGGGATGCGGCGCCCTGCAGTATCTCGCAGAAGAGCCGCCACTCCGGATCGGGTCGCCGGTCCCGGCAGTCCGGGTTGTTCGGTTCGCTCCAGAGCTCCACGTACCGGAAGTGCTCTCCCCACCGGTCGAGGGCCGCGCCGAGGAAATCGGCATACGCCCCGTGGTCCCGGGGAGAGGAGGGAGTCTTCGGCGCCGATCCGGGAGACGGAGGGGTGGTAAGGAAGCTGGGCAGGAGAGAGACCTCCCGTGCCAGGCGGGGGATGAGCCAATCGAACCACTCCTCCCCCGCGGGAGTGGAACATTCCGCCCAGGACACCTCGGTGCGGAGCTCATGCACCCCCAGGGCACGCAGATGGGAAAGAACCTGCTCCACACGGCCGTATTCGCCGGGCCGGAAGCTCTCCGCCAGCCCGATGACAGGAGAGCCATACCGCGGGGGCACAGGGGATCCGTCCCCCGTCATGTAAGCACCTCCCTTGTGGGAGGGCTTATTGCGGACACTCCCCTTCCCTCCTACCCTCTGTGGTCCGCTCATACGGTAAGCCCCCGTCCGGTAAGCTCCGCGCTCGCCTCTTCGATGCGGTCATACGCCACCTTGCCCTCCAGCCATGCGCTCAACTCGACCAGTCCTTCTTCAAGACCGATGCGGGGGTCGAACTTCAGCAACTGCCGGGCAAGAGTGATATCGGCAAAGCAATGGCGGATGTCTCCCATGCGGTATTTCCCGCTCACCTCCGGACGGATGTACCGCTTGTCGAACGTCTCGGCCATACGCTCGGCGACCTCCAGGATGGTGTATTGAGCGCCGCTCCCTATATTGAATACCTGGCCCGCGGCCTCCTGCGTTTCGAGGGCGAGGCGGCAGGCCAGCGCCACATCGTATACGCTGATGAAGTCCCGCTGCTGGTAGCCGTCTTCGTAGATGAGGGGCGCTTTGCCGTTGAGGAGGCGCGATGCGAAGATGGCGAGCACCCCGGTGTACGGGTTGGAAAAAGCCTGGCGGATACCGAACACATTGAAAAAGCGGAGGGCGACGGTGGGGATACCGTATGCGCGCCCGATCATCAGGCAGGCCCGTTCCTGGTCGTATTTTGAAAGGGCGTAGACCGAGGTGAGGACCGGGGGTTTTCTTTCGGGGGTCGGGATGGGGATCAATACTTCCCCCTCCTCGCTGCGCACCTCCCAGTCTCCGCGCTTCAACTGGTCGAGGCCGCGCTTCGCCTCCCTGTATACCCTGCCGCCGGGTGAATAGTAGAGCCCCTCCCCGTAGATGCTCATGCTCGACGCTACTACGAGCCTCTCCACCGGCCTCCTGATCAGGGCTTCCAGGAGCACCGCAGTCCCCCTCGTGTTCACATCCAGGTACTTTTCCACTTCGTACATGCTCTGCCCCACTCCCACCGCCGCGGCAAAGTGATAGACCGCGTCGATGCCTTCGAGGGCGCGCTCCACGGCCACGGGGTCCCTTACGTCCCCGATATGAAGCTCCACTGCGGGGTTCAGGTAATCGGGTCTCTTCCTCTCAGTGCCATGCACCTGCTCGGAAAGGTTATCGAGGGCTCGGACGCGGTATCCCCGTCCGAGCAGTTCGTCCGCCAGATGTGAACCGATGAAGCCTGCTCCGCCGGTAATCAAGATGTGCTTGCCCAATGTTGCCTCCTGTAAGGATGATCTGCATTCCCCCTCACCCGTTCCCTTCCCCTGCGGGGAGGGCGGCGGCTTCCGTGGCAGCGCCTTCCGGCGTGCACCGGGAAAGGACGCTGCGGGAAGAGAGGCAGGGTGCCGGGAAATCCAGCGCTGCAGGTTTATACGGTTCCCTTGTTGTTTTTTCCGGAATCGGCCTGATGCTGCTTTGCCTGAGGTGCGACAGGTTTCGGATCATGCACCCTGCTGTGCTCTGTGCAAAGGGTTTCCCCCTTCCGTATCCTGAAAGAGAACGAGGAGGAGTGCGCCGGTGGAGATGAGGTATCTAAGTACCCTTCTCAATAAACTTATAGCAGACAAAAAAGGGCTTGTCAACAAAGAGCCTCCCCGTGTGGGGGCCTGTCCTGCCCTGCTCCGCCTTTGTCATCAGGGATTTCCCCTGCCGCGCACCGGGAAGGGGGAGGATGAGGAAGAAATACCCCGGAAGAGTGCGGTATACTACTTCCCGGCGGCCCTCCGCCGCACACCCTGCCCTACAAGGAGTGATGTATGCATACAATTCAGCGCATCTTTTTTTGCACCATGCTGATTTTCGTTTCCTGTGCCGCCGCGGCAGAGGACCCGCAGATCCTCTTCGGCAACGCCAGCGCCGCCTTCAACGAGGGCCGGTATGACCGGGCGATACAGGAGTTTAGCAGGCTGCTCTCCCTGGTCCCCGACGTGGCGGACGCCTATTATTACCGGGGGATCTCCTACTACCGGACCGGCAAATACGATGAGGCGGTTGAAGACTACACGAAGGCGGCGTCCCTGTATCCCCAGCCCCATGATGCCGAGCTGTACCATAACCGGGGACTGGCCTATTTCAAGAAGGGTGATTACACGAAGGCCATCGAAGACGATACCCGTGCCCTCTCCCTAAAACCCGACTACGTCGAGGCCTACCATAACCGCGGGGTGGCCCGCTCCCGGAAAGGGAATTACGATGAGGCCATCGGGGACTTCGACAGGGCCATCGCCCTGAAGCCGTCCCATACGGAAGCCTATTTTTCCCGCGGATTCGCCTATGTACAGAAGGCTGCCGCCGATTTCAGAAA
>JADLDZ010000130.1 GCA_020846375.1 Nitrospirales bacterium
GTTCAGGGAATAAAGGCCGATGTGACGGCTGATATCGTGTATATGATGTGTCCAATGCACCTCCTCAAGCTCGATGAGATGATCAAGGAACTGGAGAGAGGGCAGGTGCTCGAAATCCTCACCGATTACGACGGAGCACTCGAGGACATCCCCGAGTGGTGCGGGAAGACGGGGAATGAGTTCATCGGCATGGACGAGGACGAAGATTTTTACAAATTCTACGTAAAAAAGACCGTTGCATGATGACGGGCAGATGGCAGTGTGCAGACACTCTCAAGCCCGGAACCCTGTTTTCGAAGAGGAGAATGTATGAGGAAATGCTATTTTGATCATGTCGCCACCAATCCCTTGCGCCCCGAGGTGCTGGATGCGATGATGCCGTACTTCAGGGAGGATTTCGGGAATCCCCTCAGCGTGTACGATCTCGGAATGCGGGCCCGGGATGCTATCGAGGGGGCGCGGGCGGAAGTTGCCGCCCTCGTCAATGCAAAGCACTCCTCCATCGTCTTTACCTCAAGCGGCGCAGAGGCGAATAACTTTGCCCTCAGGGGGGCCGCCCTGGCGAAGCAGAACCAGGGCAATCATCTCATCGTCTCCAAGGTGGAGCACCATTCCATTCTCAACGCCGCCCGTTTTCTCGAAAAGAGCGGCTTCGTGGTGACCTACCTTCCCGTCGATACGTACGGCATGGTCGATCCGGAGGTGCTGAAGGCATCGATTACCAAGGAGACGGTGGTGATTTCCCTTGCCCTCGCCAGCAGCGAGATCGGTACGATCGAGCCTATCCGGGAGGTTGCCGCCCTGGCGCGGGAGAGGAATATCGTGCTGCATGCGGATGCGGTTGCCGCTGTGGGGAACATCCCGGTGGATGTAAAGGAGCTGGGGGTCGATCTCATGAGCATGGCCGCTCACCAGTTTTACGGGCCCAAGGGGGCGGGCGCTCTCTATGTAAAGGAGGGGCTGAGGGTTGTCCCCCTCATCTACGGGGGTATCCAGGAAGGAGGCAGAAGGGCGGGCACGGAGAATGTGCCTGCCATCGTGGGTATGGGGAAGGCCGCGGCACTCGCGGCAAGGGACCTGGAAGGCCGGATGGAGCACTGTAGAAACCTGCGCGACAGAATCATCGAGGGGGTCCTGCACCTGCCCAACGTGTATCTTACCGGCCACCCGGAAAAGCGGCTGCCTCACCACGCGAGCTTTGTCGTGGAGTTTATCGAGGGGGAGGCGATGCTGCTGATGCTCTCCATGAAGGGGATCTACGCGGCGAGCGGATCTGCGTGCTCGTCCAAGGCGCTAAAATCCTCTCCCGTGCTGCTGTCCCTCGGCGTGCCGACCGCCCTGGCGCAGGGTTCCATCGTTTTCAGCCTCGGGGGAGAGAATACCGGAGAGGACGTGGAGTATTTTCTCGGGGTTTTCGGCGAGGTGACCGAGAAGCTGAGAATGATGTCGCCCTTTGCAAAGGGCTGGGGAGAAGGCGGTGAAGGGGAAAAGTGCTACACGGGGTGAGGCGATGAGGGAAGTATCCGCGAACACTGTTTCTGAAAAAGAGGAGGAACGCGTATGTACTCTGAGAAGGTGATGGACCACTTCATGAACCCCCGGAACGTGGGGGAGATGTCTGATGCGGACGGTGTGGGAATGGAAGGCAATCCGACCTGCGGAGATGCCATGCAGCTCTTCATCAAAGTGGAAAACGACACGATCGTGGATGCGAAGTTCAGGACCTTCGGATGCGGGGCCGCCATTGCAGTGAGCAGCATGATCACCGAGATGATCAAGGGCAAAACCCTGGACGAGGCGCTCAGCATCTCGAAAGAGGCGGTTGCCCAGGAACTGGGGGGGCTTCCGCCCCAGAAGATGCATTGTTCCAACCTTGGAGCGGACGCCCTCAGGAAGGCAGTCGAGGACTACCGGAGCAAGAAAAAATCTTGACAAAAGTCTCCCGTACCTCTACAATTTGGGAACGGTAAAATGGCAAATAAGTAAGGATAAACAACGCTATGGCTAATAAATTGCTGCTGGCTGACGACAGCCTCACCATCCAGAAAGTGGTGGAACTGGTGCTGGTTCACGAAGATTTCGAGATACGGGCGGTGAACGACGGGGAAGCGGCCCTCGAAACGCTCGGAACTTTCCGTCCCGATATCGTACTGGCCGATATAGATATGCCGAAGCTGAACGGCTATCAACTCTGCGAGAAGATCAAGGGCGAGTTCGCCACGGCGGACATCCCGGTCATCCTGTTGGCGGGCGCTTTCGAGCCTTTTGACGAAGAGTATGCCAAAACAGTGGGCGCCGATGACTTCATCATCAAGCCCTTCGAATCGCAGGAGCTGATCAGCAAGGTCAAGTCCCTTCTCGTCAGTTCCCCCTCCTCTCCGGCCCGCGGACCGGAAGAGGTGCAGGAGGAGGCGGTTTCTTTCGCCTCCCTGTCCGAAATCCCCGGGGCTCCCTTTGCCATAGTGGGGGAACCCTCTGCGGGGAATGACTCCCTGATCTGGGAGGATACTGCCGCCTCTCCGCGAGAGGACGCCGGACAGGGGTTTTCCGACGAGGAATATGAGGCGAAGGTCGCGCTCCTGTCGGAAGGGACTTCCTTCGAGGCGGAACTGCAGGACGCGATGCGGGCCGGGGATATGCCTGCAGAGGCCAGGAAGATCCCGCCGGCCGATACGCTCCCCCCGAAACAGGAGCTTTCGGATACCATCAGAGAGACGATCGAGAGGAGGGTTTCCGAGGCGCTTGCCGGCGAGGTGGCTCTGGTGCTCGCTCCCTCCATCAGGGAGGCGGCGGAGCGGGTGCTCGCCGATTGTGCCCCGGGCATTGTGGAGAGCGTTACCCGGGATCTGCTGAAGGACCTGCTGCACTCCCTGCGCGGTGAAATTCACGCCGCCATCGGGAAGATCGTTCCCGAAGTCGCGGAAACCATCATTCGGAAAGAGATAGAAAAGATTACTGCCGAACTGTAAGGACTTTGTCCTGATAAAGCGTTGAGGCGCCGCTTTCGGCTCCTTCCCTCTCCACGCGCTGCCTCGCTTTCGACGTTGAAGGGCAACGCCTTCGCCTGCTGCACACCATCTGCCGGAGGAGTGAGGGTACGAGGCCGCCGTTCCGGGTGAGTGAAAGCCGCCGCCATTACACGAACAAGGTGTTACGGGAAAATGATCGAGCTCAAACAGAATTATCATCCTGAAGAAATAGAGGAAAAATGGTACGGGCACTGGGAGGACCAGGGGTATTTCAAGCCCGGTCCCGATGCGCCGCACTCCCCCTTTTCCATTGTGATTCCCCCTCCCAATGTGACCGGCTCTCTCCATATGGGACACGCGCTCAATGCCACGATCCA
>JADLDZ010000131.1 GCA_020846375.1 Nitrospirales bacterium
GGCGAAGAATTTCAGAAGGAACAGATGGAAGTTTTGTATCGATACGGCAGAGGACCCTCTCTCCGCATCATGCCCGTTGCCGCCATAACTGAAGGCGAGGGGAGATACGGTATACAGGAGGAAAAAGAGCAGACAGAGAGAGCTGACAGTAAGCCGTATTTTCGAGTTGTGCAGCATGTCCTAATTGTATCAGAACCACTTCCGTCGGTTCAACTTCGCCGGGCGGGGCGGAGGCCTCTCTTCCGGCAGCTCCGCGGAGAGGAGGGGAAATGCAGCATAAAGGAGATGCCCTCCCCGGAGTGCACCTGTGATATACTTTCCATAAGTGTGGAGGCGATCATACGCTATTCCGATCGCATCCGAAGGGAGGAATTTTGGCAAAAGGCGGATCCGGATCATATAAGAGTGAAAAACGGAAAAAAGAATTGATGCGGCAAAAGGAACAGGAAAAGAAGAGACAGCGGCGCTTCAAGAAGGACGGGACGAAAGAAGGAGGGGAGGAAGCTCCTCCGGAAGGCGGTGAAGAGGGGGGCAGCCCCTCTTCAGAGGAGACTGCTTCCTCCTGACCCCCTTCTCTGCAAAAAGAGAGAAAGAAAAGGGCACACCGGTGTGCCCTTTTCTTTCTCCTATGCCAACCCCATGATTTCCCTGACGGTTTTCATGGTCTCTTCCGTCACGGCCTGTGCTTTTTCCGACCCCTTCCTGGCGATATCGAAGAGCGTTTTCGGATTGCTGAGAAGCTCGCTGCGTTTCTCCCAGAGGGGGGCGAGGTAGTGGAAGACATTTTTGATGAGGACCTTCTTGCAGTCGATACAGCCGATCGCTGCAGTCCTGCACCCCTGCGCAACCTCCGCTTGCTCCTCTGTGGAGGAGAAGATCTTGTGGAGCTGGTACACCGGGGAGAGCTCCGGGTCTCCCTTGTCGGATCTCCTCTTGCGTGCGGGATCGGTCATCATGGTCCGTATCTTCCGCTCCACCACCTCGGGAGAGTCGCTCAGGTAGATGGCGTTGTCGTAGCTCTTCGACATCTTCCTGCCGTCCAGGCCCACCACCTTGGGGAACTCGGTGAGCAGCCCCTCCGGCTCGGGAAAGACCTCCCGGTACAGGTGATTGAACCTCCGGGCGATCTCACGGGAGATCTCGAGGTGGGGCAGTTGGTCGACGCCCACGGGGACGTATTTTGCCCGGTAGATGATGATATCCGCTGTCTGGAGCACGGGATACCCGAGGAAGCCGTAGGTGGACAGGTCCCTGTCCTGGAGCTGCTCCTGCTTCTCCTTGTACGTGGGCACCCGTTCGAGCCACCCGAGGGGAGTTATCATGGAGAGCAGCAGGTGCAGCTCCGCATGCTGGGGCACCATGGACTGGATGAAAATGGTGGACTTGTCGGGATCGAGCCCGGCGGCGATGAAGTTGATGAGCAGGTCGGTGGTGCTCTCCTTTATGGAAGAGGGGTTTGCATATCCCGTGGTCAGGGCGTGCCAGTCGGCCACGAAGTAGAAGCAGTCGTACCTGTCCTGGAGACTGACCCAGTTTTTCAGCGCGCCTGCGAGATTGCCGAGGTGCAGCTTTCCGCTCGCCTGCATACCGCTCAGCACACGCTCTCTCTTCATCGTTCCTCCTCTCGTACTATTAGGTTTGCTCCCTGCGGGCAGGGGCGGCTGTCAAATGATGCCGATAAGGCCGAGAAACAGCTTTACCAGGGGATGTACCACATAGCCCGCCAGCCCCGTCGCCACCAGTACGAGGACCACGATCATCCCGAAGGGCTCTACTCTCCCCAGGGCCTGCGACTGGCGGAAGGGCAGGAATCCCATGAGCACCCTCCCCCCGTCGAGGGGCGGAATGGGTATCAGGTTGAAGGCGGCGAGGATGACATTGACGCTCACGCCTGCGGAGAGCATCATCACCACCGGTTTCAGGACTTTTGCCGTCATCTCCTCGGGCACCAGGACGGACGAGGGGACAATCACATACTTGAGCAGGATGACGCTCAGCAGCGCGAGGAGGATGTTGCTCCCGGGTCCGCCGGCCGCGGAGAGTGCCATGTCCCGTTTCGGGTTCCTGAAATTGTGGGGGTTGATGGGCACCGGCTTTGCGTACCCGAAGACAAATTGCCCGTTGGTAAAGACGAACAGCATGATCGGCATGAGGATGGTGCCGAACAGGTCGATATGGGCGAGGGGGTTCAGTGTCAGCCTGCCCAGCATCTTTGCCGTGGGGTCCCCCAGCTTGTAGGCGACATACCCGTGGGCCACTTCGTGCACGACAATGGCGATAAGGATGGGGATGGCAGAGATGATGACCTGCCGTACTATAGATGCTGCAGATGCTGCGTCCATTCAGTGCTTCTCCTTGCCTCCACCGGGCTCTGCCGTCTAGATCGGGTTCAGTATCCTGTCGATGACCACGCGCGCCTCCAGCAGCGGATCGATGAAGGAGCTTTCCATGTCGTGGTCGATATCCCTCTTGTTGGAGAGATAGGTGATGCGGTCCTGCATCCTGTTCCGCAGGAA
>JADLDZ010000132.1 GCA_020846375.1 Nitrospirales bacterium
CCCAGTTTTCTCTTTAAGAGCTCTTGCGCGTAATTTGCTGTGACTGTGCTCTCTTTTTCGTCGATTTTGTCCAGCAGTTCACTGATCGCCTTCCACGTATAATGATCATCAATTGCGCCTTTTTTCATCAAAGAGTGCAAGGCATCTCTGGCGGTAAAATACTCTTGGGGCATTCCAAGAATGCCAACATTTCTCGTTGCATGATAGATTGCAATAAATGCCTCAACATTCTCTTCCGGGATGACGCTCATGAGTCGGATAGTGGAAGGCCCGCCTTGAAAAGACGCCGTGCTCTTGCGCGTGCTCTGTGCAGGCACTACCTTTCCCTTGCCATTTCCCATGTTCCCACTCCCTTCGCGGTCCCTTGTTGGAATCAGGGGAAAGCGGGCAGGGTTCCCGCCTTGTCGGCCCGCCGGCCTATCCTCTGAAAGCGCTTATTTATACAGCTTCAAGAACTCCTCAACCGCCAATCCCGCCTTTGCTATCAGGTCCCTGAGCAATCCCTGCTTGACGGGTCTCCCTTTGTGCATGGGGATGGAGAGAATATTCCTGTTCCCCTCTTTCGTCATGTGAACATGGCTTCCCTTCTGCCTCTCCGCTTTCCATCCGGCCCGCTGAAAGGCCTTTATCACCCTGTCCGGCTTCAGGCCGCTTAATTCGCTCACGAAACCTTCCGGGACCTCTTCCGTGTCCCTGCTATCTCAAGATGCCCCTTGATTGCGTCCTGTATCATTTCAAGCGCCTCTTCTATCGTCTCCCCCTGAGAGGAGCACCCCGGAAGCATCGGACATTCCACCCAGTATCCGCCGTCCTCTTCGTCGGTATGGATAACAACAGAATACTTTTTCCCCTTGACGGTAACCGTAAATCCCCTGTCCTTTTGTAAAGACACGATCTCACCTTTGAGGGTCTCCACGATTTCACCCAAGGCAAGGGAGAAAACGAGTTGCCCGCTTTTGAGGGTGTCAATGATTTTCTCCCTGTCCTTCGTAAGAACGAATATGGTCTCCCCGTCTGTCAGAAACCGTATTTCCGAAAGGGGTTTGTCTATCTCCGGCATGTTCTTTTTCAGGTAATGGAGCGCCTTCCTTATCTTCTGGAGACTGATTCCGCTGTCCATGAGGGTCTTTGCAATCTTCAGTTGCGCCATATCCTTGAAAGAGTAAAGCCTGACAGAGCCCTTTCCCGCCGCATCGCTTACCGAAGGTTTTATGAAATGAGTCCGGTCCCAGTAATCAATCTGCCTGAAAGTCAGTCCCGTAATCCTGGAGACGGTTTTGCTATTGAAATTCATTGTGACACCTCCTTTTCTTAATTATGACATCAATGTAATTATGATATGGGAATATTAAGGAGTGTGTCAAGGAGAAAGGGCAAAAAAGAGAGGCACCCTTCCAGGGCATCCTCTACTTTAAGGCGTGGTACTGATAGTTTCCACTCAGTTTCCATGGTGGGAAACTCGCAACGCTCACAGTACCAACGATCTACGCCGAAAGTTCCCAGTTTCCGGGGTATGGTGGGAAACACAGGGAAACAGGGAAACTCCCCCTTGAAGGGAAAGGCAGGGATCCCCGCACCTTCCCCAGTGATCGGTACCTTCCCAGGGAGTGGTGTGCATAGTAGAAACTGAACTGGTTTTACCACGTTCACCGCGCATGATTTTACCCCTTTTCCGGGGAGTCTCTCCCTCTTCCAGGGACACATCAGGGACACATTGGGATTATTCAATGGTATAAGTGAGTTATGAGGATATTTGGCGTAAATAAGCCATTTCATAAGTCATTGAATTTGCAGTTGTATTTGACTTTATGCTATAATCCTCCTATGGCGGAGATACGGACAGAGATACGGCTTGACGACCTCCTTCCCGTTGTTGCACAAAGGATAGGCCCGTTCTTTCACGCGGTCCTGAAGGAGCACCCCCGCAGCATCCATTCCCTCCACCTCGTCGGGAGCGCCATCACCCCGGATTTCAACCCGAAGACCTCCGATATCAACTCGCTTGTTGTGCTCCATGAGATGGACTTCGGATTCATCCGCTTTCTTGCTTCCCTCGGAAAGCGATACAAGAGGGCGGGGATTGCCGCTCCCCTGCTCATGACACCCGCATATATACAGAGCTCTCTCGATGTCTTTCCTGTCGAGTTCCATGATATGCGGCGCATCCACCAGAGCGTGTACGGGGATGATATCCTGGCGGGTCTGCAGATCAACAGGCAGTATCTGAGGATTCAGTGTGAGCGCGAGATCAAGACGAAGCTCGTTGCCCTCCGGCAAGGGTACCTCTCCACCCTCGATGACAAGGACCTTCTCCTGGAGGGGCTTTCCCTCTCCCTCACCAGCTATATTACCCTCTTCAGGGCAGTGATCACTCTCATGGGGAAGGAGCCCCCGGTTCCCAAGCGTGAAGTCATTGAGACCCTGTGCGCGTCGGCGGACATCGGGACGGATGTCTTCATGAGGGTGCTGCGGGTGAAGAACAGGGAAATCAAGCTTTCAAAAGAGGAAGCTGTCTCTTCCTTCGAGCAGTATTACCGCGCTACGGAGAGGCTGGGCGCGCTGATCGATGAGCTCCACGTTGCCTGAGGCCGGCAGGGGCAAGCGGACAGCGAGAAAGGGGCTGCTTGTCCTCTTTTCTTCCTTATGCCTGTTTCTTCTCCCCCTCTTTTTATCACCTGCGTCTGCTGCGACGCCCTCTCTCCCCGCTGTTCCGCCCAACTATGTGGTGGACCTCGCAGGGGTCCTCGATGATTCCACCGAGAGTCGGATGAACGCCTACCTCCGGGAGATGGAGCAGAAGACCACGGTGCAGATGGTGGTCCTTACCCTGCAGAGCCTGGACGGGGAGGACATCGAGGGGTTTTCCATCAGTACGGTCGAAAAGTGGAAGCTCGGGCAGAAGGGGAAGGACAACGGAGTCCTCCTGACCGTTGCCGTGCAGGACAAGGCATACCGTTTCGAGGTGGGGTACGGTCTTGAAGGGGTCCTTCCCGACAGCCTGGCGGGTTCCATCGGGAGGGAGTATCTCGTCCCCTATTTCAGGAGAGGGGATTTCAATGCGGGCATCGTGAACGCCACTCTCGCCGTTGTAAGGACCATTGCCTCCCATGAGGGGGTGGAAATAACGGAAATGCCCCCTGCCCGGCGTGCTCCTTCGGAAAGGGCCGCTAAAAGAGCCCCTGGGGTGGGAATACCCGGCATGATCATCATCGGGATCGGCCTGCTCGTGGGTCTCTTCCTCTTCATCAGGCATCCCGGGCTCTGCCTCCTTCTCTTCTTTGCCTCGGGAAGGGGAAGAGGGGGCTGGACAGGGGGCGGCTGGTCGGGAGGGGACTGGACGGGCGGCGGCTTCGGCGGTGGCGGCGGTGGAGGGTTCGGCGGCGGCGGCGCCTCGGGGAAGTGGTGAAAGAGAATACAATGCGGAGGTTCATATGAGCAGCGGTGTGAAGGTTGCAGTGGGCATTGTCGCGGCGTTGGTTGCACTCGCCGTCATCATCGGGGGATGGGTCATCGGGCAGTATAACAGGGTCATTGCCATGGACGAGCAGGTGAAGGCCCAATGGGCGCAGGTGGACAACCAATTGAAGAGGCGCTACGACCTCATCCCCAACCTCGTCGAAACGGTGAAGGGATACGCTGCGCACGAGAAGGGGATCTTCGAGAATATCGCCCAGGCGAGAACCCAGTATTTCCAGGCGAAGACTCCCGCCGAAAAAATTCAGGCTTCACAGCAGCTCGAGGGCTTTCTGTCGCGGCTCCTGGTGCTCCGGGAGACCTATCCGCAATTGAAGGCGAACGAATCATTCCTGAAACTGCAGGACAGTCTGGAGGGGACGGAGAACAGGATCTCGGTCGAGAGAAAGAGGTATAACGAGGCGGTGCAGGCCTTGAACGCATACCGGCGGAGCTTTGCGGGAAGATTCATCGCCGCCCTTGCCGGGGTGGACGAGGCGAAGTACTTCGAAACTCCTGCGGCGGAACGGGAGGCGCCGAAAGTCAACTTCTGAGCCGTCGCAACCGGGGGCGCGGCTACTTTCTTTCCAGCGCCCCGGTGAATTTATCGAGGGTTTCTATGAGCTTTGCCTTCCGCAGGGGTTTTTCGAGATGGGCAGTACAGCCCGCCTCGATGCTCTTCTGCTGTGCTTCCTTCCAGGTGTGCGCGGTGAGGGCGATGACGGGGGTTTCCTCCTTTCCCTGCTCTCTCTCCCATTTGCGCATTTCCCTGACGGCCGTATACCCGTCCATCACCGGCATCTGGATGTCCATCAGCACGGCTTCATACCGTCCCGCCCTGAACTTCTCCACCGCCACCTGTCCGTTTTCGGCAGTGTCGATGGCATAGGGCGTCCCGCTGAGATACCTCTGGATGAGGGTGCGGTTATCCTCGTTATCTTCGGCGAGGAGTATCCGCAGGAGGGGTTCCTCCGCCGCAGGCCGGCGGGGCGCGGACGCGGCATGCTCTCTCTCTTCCGGCGGCTTCCCGCCCGGGACGGGGGCGAGGGCATTATACAGTCCGGAAAGCTTCAGGGGCTTGAGGATATGCGCCCTGACTCCCAGCGCTGCTGCCCTCTCGGCATCCTCTCCCCGCCTGTCGGAGGGGATCATCACTATCATTGACCCGGCCTTTTCCCCTTCTTCCTTGAGGCGCTCCACCATCCTGAAGCCATCCATCCCGGGCATGCGGCTGTCGATCAGCAGCAGGTGATAGGGAGCGCCTGCTTCCCGGGCGCGACGCACTTCCTCTATCCCGCTCCTGCCATCTTCCGCCTCTGCAACGGAGGCATTCCAGAGCGTGAGGGTCTCGCGGATGCCCCTGCGGCCGGCGGCGTTGTCGTCGACGACGAGTATCCTTTGTCCTTTCAGATCGACTCCCCGGGCGGAGGGATCTTTCACGTCCCCCTGCTGTATTCCGAAGGGAATGGTGAAAGAGAACGTGCTCCCCTTGCCCGGCACGCTCCGCACCCCGATGCTCCCCCCCATCATCCCGATCAGCTTCCGCGAAACCGTGAGCCCGAGGCCCGTTCCCCCGTACCGCCGCGTTATGGAAGAGTCAGCCTGGATGAATTTTTCGAAGATGGTGTCGAGCTTGCTTTCGGGGATGCCGATCCCCGTGTCCCGCACCGAGAAGAACAGCTCGACCGACTCCTCGCCGGCAGGGGCTCTTTTCAGTGCTTCCTCCGGGGCGCCCTGCCTGACTTCCAGGTCCACCTCTCCCGCATCGGTGAACTTGATGGCATTGCCCACCAGGTTCATGATGATCTGACGGAGCCGGAGGGAGTCGCCGATCAGGCCGACCGGCATCGCGGGATCGAGCCGGCAGGTGAGCTCGAGCCCTTTTCTGTGGGCCTTTACGGCCATGATCTCACAGGTATTCTCGATGATCTCCCTGAGGTTGAAAGCGGTATGTTCGAGGTCGAGGCGTCCCGCCTCGATTTTCGAGAGGTCGAGGATGTCGTTGATGAGCACGAGCAGCGCTTCCCCCGAAGAGCGGAAGATCTGAACGTAGTGGCGCTGTTCAGGGGTAAGGTTGGTATCCCACAGGAGGTCCGCCATCCCGATCACGGCGTTCAGGGGAGTACGGATCTCGTGGCTCATGGCGGCGAGGAAATCCGATTTCGCCCGGTTGGCCACTTCGGCCGCCTCTTTTGCCCCGCGCAGCTCCTCTTCGGTCTTTTTGACATCGCTGATATCGCGAGTGATCCCGGCGAACATCCTCCGGTATCCGAGGGGGATTTCGCTCACCGCCAGGTAAATGGGAAAGATGGTCCCGTCCTTGCGCCTCCCCTTCACTTCACGACCGATGCCGATTATCTTCTTGATCCCCGTCCGCAGGTAGTTGCTCAGGTACGTGTCGTGCTCGCTGCGGTAGGGCTCGGGCATCAGGATATTGACCTTCTGGCCGATGAGCTCCCCCGCCGAATACCCGAAGAGACGCTCTGCCGCCTTATTGACGCTTTCAATGATGCCCCTGTCGTCAATGGTGATAATGCCGTCTACGGCAGTGTCCACGATGGCCCGGATCTTCACGTCGCTTTCAGAGCAGGGCTCTCCGGGTTCTGCCGCCTGTTCGCCGGAGGGGGCGGAAGGATGCTCTCCCCTCTCCCGGTCTTCTTGCAGGATCGCCGGGCCGTGGTCAGCCTCCCCGTACACTTCTATGCGGTTCCTCCCGTTCTGCTTTGCCGCATAGACGGCCCTGTCGGCCCTCTCCAGGAGGTCCTCCGGCGCCAGGGTCCTGTCCGGCACGACAGTGGCGGCCCCCAGGCTGATGCTCACCCACCCGCTCACCGACGATTGTTCATGGGGGATCCGCAGTGCGGCTACATTCTCCTGCATTCCCCCCGCAACTCGGACGGCCCCTTTCTGATCGTCGCCGGGAAGAACCGCCACGAACTCTTCTCCGCCATACCGGGCCACGAGATCTCCGGGCCTCCTGAGCGAGGCACGGAGGGCTGCGGCGACTTTGCGCAGGCATTCGTCTCCTGCCTGGTGCCCGTAGGTGTCGTTGTACGCCTTGAAGAAATCGATATCGATCATTATGACAGAGAGAGGCTCCCGCTCGCGCCCCGCCCTCCGCCATTCATCCGGGAATACCCTGTCGAAGTGCCTGCGGTTGCTGATACCGGTCAGGCTGTCGGTGGAGGCGATGCGTTCCAATGTCCGGTTTGCCTCCTCGAACTGACTGGTGAGATCGAGGAGCTCTCTCTCCCGCTCTTTGCGCCGGTCCGTCTCCTGCTTCAGATGTAGTGCCGACCGGACACGGGTCAGCAGCTCGATTTTATTGAGAGGTTTGGTGATGAAATCGACGGCTCCCGCATCGAAGGCTGCCTGGAGGTCATTCGTTTCTGTCCGGGCGGTGATGATGACGATGGGGATATCCCTGAGGGCTTCGTGCTCCTTGATGCTGCGGCATGCCTGGATGCCGTCTATCCCGGGCATGACGATATCCATGAGGACCAGATCGATTTCTCCTGCACGGGCATCAGGGCTATCCATTCCCAAGGCCCGGAAGGCGTCTTCTGCGGATTCGGCGAGGAGGATATCGGTGAAGCCTGCATTGACCAGGATTTTCTGCAGCAGGAGCCGGTGGTCTGCGGAGTCGTCGACGATAAGTATGCTCATGTGCCGTTTTGCATCCTTTCTCCACTCCACCTTCCATAGGGAAGAGGGATAGGAGAAGTATTCTGGTTCCCGGTGCCGGACCTTCCAGGAAAGAGCCGGAGGTATACTTACATTATAGCATAAAGCCAAATACAACTTAAATATCAATGACTTATGAAATGGCTTATTTACGCTAAATCACATCATAACTAGCTGATACCATTAAATAATTTCAATGTGTCCCTGAAGTGTCCCTGAAAGGGGAAGAGACTCCCTGAAAGAGGGGAAAATCATGCGCTGTGAAGGCGGTACAAACCAGACAAGTTTTTACTATGCGCACCACGCCCTGAAAAGGTACCGATCACTGGGGGATGTGCGGGGATCCCTGCACTTCCCTTCCGGGGTATGCCGGTACCTGACTTTTGGGGAAAGACTCCCTTGAAAGAGATGATCACCGGGGAGGGGCACCTCTCTTTTTTGGAGCGTGTGTTGGCGGGAATCGAAAAGAACCGAATATGGGAGTGAAGGAACCGAATACGGTAGGACCGGTTCCCCTCGGAGCGCACCTCTGCGCAGGGCATTTCTGCTGGGGACGAAACAGCCCTTGGAGGGAGAAGCCAGCGATTTCCTCTGCCGGCGTGCCGGTACTCCTTACTGTTTACTTCTATAGGAC
>JADLDZ010000133.1 GCA_020846375.1 Nitrospirales bacterium
ATTCCCTCTCTTCATTCCCCCTCTTAGGCTAAGAGGGGGTGAGGGGGAGTTAGCCTCAATTTCATCCCTGACTGTGTACTAATGTGCGGCTTCATATTTCTTCAATTTTCTCCACAGGGTGGAAAAATCGACGCCGAGAAGGCTGGAGGCCATCTTTTTACTGCCGCCTACAAGTGTCAGGACATGCAGGATATGCTCCTTCTCCACGCTTTCAAGAGACAGGTCTTTTCTGGAGCTGCAAGAGGGGGTTGCTATTTCAGTCGGAACATCATCAAGGGTGATCTCGCCCGCTTCCGCCACGACTACCGCCCTCTCAACGGCATTTTCAAGCTCTCTGATATTTCCGGGCCACGGGTAGGTGATCATTTTCCCCATTGCCTCATTGGAAATCTTTCGTACGTTCTTCCCCAATTTTTTGTTGAATTTGTTGATAAAATATCTGGCAAGCAGAGGGATGTCCTCCGCCCTCTCTTTCAGCGGAGGAAGCGATATTTTTATCACGTTGAGGCGATAGTACAGATCTTCCCTGAAATCCTTCGACTTGACGGTCTCTTCAAGGTCCTGATTCGTTGCGGCTACGATCCGCACGTCTACAGAAACAGGTGTGGTGCCGCCCACTTTGAAAAAGGTTTTGCTTTGGAGGAATCTGAGAAGCTTGGCCTGCAAATTCCTGCTCATCGCGTCTACTTCATCCAGAAAGATAGTGCCGGAATCAGCCGTTTCCAACAGGCCTTTTTTCTCTATCGTAGCGCCGGTAAACGCACCTTTCATATAGCCGAAAAGCTCTGATTCCAGTAAATTCTCGGGTATTGCGGCACAATTGACGGCGACAAAAGGCTTTTCTCTGCGCAAGCTGTTGAAATGTATCGCTCTTGCGATAAGCTCTTTCCCGGTGCCGCTCTCTCCGCATACCAGAATGCTCGAAGTGACATCCTTCACTTTTTTCACCAGACCGATGACCTTCGTCATCTTCGGACTGACCCCGAGTATCCCCTCGTAGCCGAAATGCCGCAGTTTCTCTTCAGCTTCTCTCTTGACGCTCTCAAAAACTTTGGAGTTCTCTATGGCCAGGCTGATAGGTACGGTAGCGGCTCTCATGATGTCGAGCAGATCCTCATCTACTTTATAGGGAGCAAGGGTGATGACGCAGAGAACCCCGATCACCTTTCCTTGAGACTTCAGGGGAAGCCCTGCATAGAATTCTATCCCCGCTCTCCTTTGCGGCTCACGGGTAAAGCGGGGGTCTTGCGATGCCTTCTCAAGGATTACGATTTCCTGGTCGAGCTGCGCTACGCTGCCGCATACACACTCGCCCAGCTTCATCATGTTTTTCTGAATATCCCTGATTATTTCTTCGGAAATGTTGTTGGATATCACAGGCACCAATTCCATTGTCTTTTCATCAATGATGAATATGATGCCCGCATCCACTTTCATGAAGGAAATTATCTTCCCGAGCACATCGTTGAGGGTTGTTTTCAGGTCGAGAGATTTGCTGACAGTGAGGGCGATATCATATAAAATGCAAAAATTATCGCTTCCGTTATGGAGCATTTGCTGCTCTCCGGATGTGCAATAGCGGCCTGCTTTACTCTTCTTGCATTGTTCCGTCATAGGGTAGTAGTGCTCCATCCCGGGCAGAAATGCACTTACAACTGCCGCCTCTTGGCTCCGCCTTCGGTCCGGCTGCGGAGGACGTATAGCTCTGACAGCACTGTGCAACCTGCGTGTACAGTACCATTATACTCTTTTGTAGAGAGGCTATTCTACAATCCTCATGACAGGTGAAAGGGCTGCAGGGCGCATATATCCTGGCGGGGCGATCTTTAGAATTTCTCTCCTGCTCAGCCGCTTTATGTTGAATTGTTTTTAAGTAGTACGGGACTGGAATGGTACTTGCAAACATGGGATGGTGGCGAAAGAGGTGAAAATCGCACCGCAGGCCGCCGGAGAGCTCGCGGCGCAGGGGGAATACCAGATGAAGGGAACAATAACGGATAAGAGGCTGACCACTTGGATACGAAAGCGGGCACTCGCGGAAGGAGCGGACCTCTTTGGCGTCGCCTCGGCAGAATTTCTGCTGTCCGCACCGGAAGGGTTCCGGCCGGAGGATATCCTCCGCGGCAGCAAGGCGGTGATTGTGGTCGGAAAAGGGCTTTCGGATGCAACAGTGGACACCGCACCCAGCCGTCTGTTCGATGTAATGTATTCGGCTACAAACAGCTTTCTCGACCTTCTGGTCCTTGAACTGGCGGATGCTCTCGGACAGCGGGGGTACAGGGCGATTGCGATGGGGCCCCATTCCTGGAATAAGGGACTGCTCCGCGGGGATATCTCGTATAAACACGCAGCGGTGGCGGCCGGGCTGGGCCGCTTCGGTCTCCAGTCGCTGGTGCTTACCCCGCACTACGGTCCGAGGCAGCGGTGGAGCGCGGTCATAACGGATGCGCCCCTTGAGCCAGGTGTTCCCCTGGAGGAGGGGCTCTGCGACCCGCAAAAGTGCAATTATGCCTGTGTGAGGAGCTGTCCTGCCGGCGTCTTTTCCGAGCGGGAAACGGGAGGAGCCGGCCTGGACCGCCTGCCCGGTGGACTATGGTACTACTGGAACATCAACAAAAGTGGATGCGTGGCATACCGCGCTCCCAAAAGGGAGGAACTCGGCCTCACGACCCTGGAAGGGCACGCATGTGCGCTCTGCAAGAAAGTATGTCCTGTGAGGGCCACATAATACGCCCCTCTCCTTCCATCCTTTACAGGAAACTCCGTACCCGGCATTTTGCAAGGAGCAGGAAACCTCCTGATTCATAAGATATAGTAGGACCGACTTGCCGTCTATCCACCGGAAAACTCGGAACAATCTTGCATTGTGCAAGGAATTCCAACTCTCCCTTTCTCACCAAGGGCGGGGATTCCTGAGAAGATCTCATCACCAAAGAGACATGGAACAAAAATTGCTCATTATTTAGGTTGGTTCCATTCAGAGCTGCAGCCTGAGGCGTGCAGCTTCATGGGCTCTGCGGAAATGCACAGGGACTTGTTTTTTTTAGATGTGGCATCCTGCAAAAGCTCTGTTTCATTGGGTGACATCGGTCAAGGGCTTTCTTTCCGGAGGGAACGTATGAACTTTTATCAGGCAAGGAGGTATCGGTGAGACAGGGGAGGGAGAAGGCAGATGAAGAGCAGGTCAGTGAGGGAACGGTAGGGAGGAGGGCATTTCTGAAAGGGCTCGGGACATTGGGCGCCGCTGCTTCCCTGAATTCCCTTTACCGCACAGAGGCGCAGGGAGCCCTGTCGGAAGAGGCAAGAGGGCTCGAGCCCCCGCCCATCAAAGGCACCGTAGTCCCCGGGGCGGCGCCTCACAACTGCGGCGGACGGTGTGTCACGAAGGCATACGTGGAGAACGGGGTGATCAAGAGGATCGTGACCGATGAGAGGCCCGACAAGAACCTCATCGACGGCACGGGGAACGACCCGCAGATACGCGCCTGCTCGCGCTGCAGGTCCTACCGGGAGCGGATCTATCGTTCCGACAGGGTGACGTACCCGCTGAAACAGACGAAAGAGCGGGGAGATCTCTCGGGTTTTGTAAGGGTCTCCTGGGACCAGGCGCTCACCGAGATCGCCGAAAAAATGCAGAACATCAAGTCCCGGTACGGCAACAAGGCCTTCTACTGTAATTATGGAACAGGGGATGTCGGCGCGGGCGGCTATCTCGGGCATGTCCAGAGGCTCCTGAACAAGTTCGGCGGGTATGTGCCCTACCGGAATGATTACAGCTGGCCGAACATAGAGTTCGTCTCGTGGTTCGCCTTCGGGTACAACTACTTCTGGGAATACGGGAACAGCAGGGACCATGCGCTGAATGCGGAGCTCCTTGTGTTGTGGTCCAACAGCTATGCCGACCTGATCATCGGATCGAACTCCA
>JADLDZ010000134.1 GCA_020846375.1 Nitrospirales bacterium
AATTTACTATGCGAATCGAAACGGTCTCCTTCATAGAGGTGAAGTCTCCGGGTGCGCACATTTTCAGCAAGTTCCCCATTCCCCGGCTCGGTTCCGTGTTGCTTGCCACCCTCCTGAGGGACAGAGGGCTCACTGTCAGGGTCTTTATCGAGAATGTGGCGGACCCCGATTGGTCCTTTGTGGAGAAATCCGATGTAGTGTGTATTTCCACCATCACCTCCACCGCGGTCAGGGCGTACGAGCTTGCGGACAGGCTGCGGAAAGGCGGCAGCATTGTCATCATGGGGGGGGCGCATCCGACGTTCTTGCCGGAAGAGGCCCTTGCGCATGCCGACTATGTGGTGCGGGGAGAAGGGGATGAGACCCTTCCCGAGCTGATCGATTCCCTCCGGTCCGGGAAGCCGCAGGTGAATGCCGTGCCGGGTATCTCCTTCAGGGATGGGTCGGGCAGCATCGTGCATACCCCCGCCCGTCCGCTGCTCGATGCGATGGACTCCCTGCCCAATCCCGATTTTTCCCTGGTCTGGGGCTGGAGACCCGGCAATACCTATCCGGTATCCACCTCGCGGGGATGCCCCTTCGCCTGCAAGTTCTGTTCGGTTATCCAGATGTTCGGAAGGAAGTACCGCTTCAGGTCGGTGGAGTCCGCCCTCGGCGAGATCCGGCATGCCGCTTCCGTCTCCCGCGCCACTCTCTTCTTCGTGGATGATAATTTTACGGCGAACAGGAGCAGGGCGAAGGAGATCATGCGGGGCATGATACGGGACGGCATAAAAATGAACTGGTCCGCCCAGGTCAGGACGGACAGCGCCCGCGACGAGGAACTGCTGCGTCTGATGGCCGATTCGGGGTGCCACACGCTGTACATAGGCTTCGAATCGGTGAACCCTGCGACCCTCAAGCTGTACGAAAAAAAACAGAGCATCGAGGAGATCGTCCACTGTATCCGGAGGGTGAAGGAGCATGGAATGCACATCCATGGCATGTTTGTGCTCGGCGCCGATACGGATACGGTGGATACCGTGCGTTCTACCGAGGATTTCGCACGAAAACTCTCCATCGATACCATACAATTCATGATCCTCACTCCTCTCCCGGGTACGCCGATATTCATCGAGATGGAAAGGGAGGGGAGGCTCCTGCATACCGACTGGAGCAAGTACGACATCCACCATGTGGTCTTCAGGCCGGCCCTGATGAGCCCGGAGGCGCTCCAGTTCGAGACCCTCAGGGCAATGGGCAGGTTCTATTCCTGGAAATATGTTCTCAGACATTGTGCAAAACTCGATTTCCACTATGCGGCAATAGGCCTTTACGGCCATTGGGCGGTGCGGAATGCGTTGGCGAGGGCCAGGACATATATAGAGGACAGGTCCCTCGCTCCCGGGCACTCTCCCTGCTGAACAGGGCGGGATGGCAGGGGTGCATCACCCGTCAAGCCCCCTCGAAGGGTATGCCTGCCTGCCGCTGCAGAGCGATTTCCCCAGGCGACAAACATTCGCGGAACCGTGACCGCGGGAGGCAACATGTCGGATTTTTACCAGACAGGGGCGGTTGCCACTTTTCATCGCCTCGGAAAGAACAACCGCCAGAGGCTTGAGGAGGAGCTGAACTGGTATTGCCGGGGGAGACCCGTCGCTCTTGTGCTTCCGTCCCTCTACAGTGAGATCGAAGGGGCGGCACTGCACGGCATACGGGAGCAGTTGAAAGGGGCGTTGTACATCGGGGAGGTGGTGGTGGCCCTCGGCCCTGCATCGGAGGAGGAATTTAAAAGAGCGAGGGATTTTTTCTCCATCCTCCCCCAGAAGACCAGGATCATATGGAATACCGGACCGAGGATAGAGGCGCTGTACCGGGAAATCGAAGCCGAAGACCTCATTACAGGGGAGCAGGGCAAGGGAAAAGCGGCATGGATGGCCTTCGGGTATGTGATTTCCCAGCAGGAATTCCATGCCGTTGCGCTCCATGACTGTGATATCGTCACCTACGAACGGGAGATGCTTGCGCGGCTCTGCTACCCGGTCGTCAACCCGAACCTCGATTACGATTTCTGCAAGGGTTTTTACAGCAGGGTGACGGACAGGCTCCACGGGCGGGTGACGCGGCTGCTTATCACGCCTCTCATCCGGACCCTCCAGGTTATCCTGGGATACCAGCCTTTGCTGGTTTTCTTCGACAGCTTCCGGTATCCCCTTGCCGGAGAGTTTTCCATGGACATCCACCTCGCACGGATGAGCAGGATTCCAGGAGACTGGGGTTTCGAGATGGGGGTGCTCGCGGAAGTCCACCGGAATACCTCCCTGCGGAGGGTGTGCCAGGTGGATATCGCCGACACCTATGAGCACAAGCATCAGGAGCTTTCCCCGGGCGATGCGACGAAGGGACTGCATAAGATGTGTGTGGATATCTGCAAATCCGTTTTCAGGAATCTCGCTTCGGAAGGGATCATCTTTTCGGAAGGCTTTTTCAATACCCTGGTCGCGACCTATGCGATTACCGCGCAGGAGATGCTGAAGCGGTACGAGGATGATGCGGCGATCAACAGCCTTGTCTTCGACAGGAACGAGGAAAGCCTCGGGGTCGAGACCTTCATCAGCGGGATAAAGAGGGCTTCCGAAATGATTATGGAGGACCCACTGGGAGTGCCCCTGATCTCGAGCTGGGACAGGGTGGTATCGGCGATTCCCGCTATCCTGGCGCGGCTGCATGATGCGGTGGAGAAAGACAACGAATGAGGCGTGCCCGTGTTCCGTTTCCGGGGCACGGAGCGGATTCCTGCCGGAATCCGGGAACTTCTCAAGGAGGCGCTACTATGGATAGGGCAGTACAGCCGTTCGAATTCAGGCAATACTCCAGCATTCTCAAGTCCACCGGGAAGAAGGCAGGCACCCTGAGGCAGTTGCGGGACCTGATTGCCGCCATCAACGATGCATCCCTCTTCCACCATGTATACCAGTATTTCCTGAAAGGGCATATCCTCGAATACACGAACGACTTTGCACAGTGGACCGGAGTTACCCTGGAAGAGGGGGCACTTTCCGAGCAGCTCTCCAACATCGACCCCTATGCCTTCAGGAGCATTTCCGAGTTGAGGGCCGCCCTCGTTGCGGTCATCGACATCTACCTCGAAAAGTTCCCGGAAACGAGGGAGGTGCTGCCGGGTGATGAGTTCTTTTTCAACCAGACGGTGTCCTTCATCTATCCAGCAGGGATAACGGCGCGGAACCTTGCGGAATTCCTCATCGGGGTGAAGTACATCGATGCCAGTTCCCTCTACTATCACTTCTACGAGGCGCGGGTCCGTCTGGGGGGAGAGACCGACGATTTTTCGAGGTGGTTTGAAAGCGCCCTCGACAAAAGGAAGCTTGCCGAGAGGATGCGCTCCTTCGATCTCTTCATGCATACCATAGAGGGGATCAGGGAGCACATCATCGCCCTCATTGAGGAAGAAGTGCGCAGGGATATGTACGGAAGTCCGGGGGAGGGCATGAAGCCCGGAGACGGCAGGGGCTTTCCGCTGCCGGAGAAGTATGTGGCAGGCAAAGGAGAATAACCGATGATAGCCCAGTATGCAGGCATAGCCCCCAAAGCGGATATGACACTCTTGCAGAAGCTCGGAGAGAAGCTGCACGGCAGGTCCTTCCTGCATGTGAATTCCACCCGTGCCGGGGGAGGGGTCGCCGAGATCCTCCAGAGGATGCTCCCCCTCATGCAGGATCTCGGCATCGAGACGCGCTGGGAGGTGATCGAAGGGGACGCCGGGTTCTTCGATATGACGAAAAAAGTGCATAACGCCCTCCAGGGCAATCCGGAGCACATCACGGAAGATATGTGGCGGCACCACTTCGAGGTAAACAGGAGGAACGCCGAAAGGCTCGACCTCGGCGCCGACGCTGTCATCATCCACGACCCGCAACCCGCCCCCCTCATCGAGTTCAGAAATGGCGGGAAATGGATCTGGCGGTGCCATATCGATGTCTCGAACCCTGCGCAGGACGTATTCGAGCCCCTGATGAAGCACTGCAAAAAATATGACGCCTCCGTCTTCTCGGTGGCAAAATTCGCAAAGGCCATGGGGCATGATGAGTTCATTATCGCGCCGTCCATCGATCCCCTGAGCGAAAAAAACCGCGAACTGACACGGGAAGAGATCGAAGAGGTGCTGAACAGGTTTCAGATCCCCCCCGACAGGCCCATGGTGCTCCAGGTATCGCGTTTCGACCGGTTCAAGGACCCCCTCGGCGTCATCGAGGCGTACCGCATTGTGAAGAAATACAACGACTGCATTCTTGTCCTCGCCGGCAGTCCGGCAACGGACGATCCCGAAGGGGAGATTGTCCTGAACGAGGTAAAACAGTACGTCGCCAGTGATCCCGATATCTACATCCTGCTGCTGCCCCCTTTCAGCGACAAGGAGATCAACGCCCTGCAGCGGTCCGCGACCGTGGTGCTGCAGAAGTCCCTGAAAGAGGGGTTCGGGCTCACCGTCTCGGAGGTGATGTGGAAGGGGAAGCCGATCATCGGGGGGGCGGTGGGCGGGATCCCGCTCCAGATTGTGCACGGCATTACCGGGTTCCTCGTGCATTCGGTGGAGGGGGCGGCATTCAGGATACGCCAGTTTCTCAATAATCCCGATATGGTGAAGCGCATGGGAGAGCGTGGCCGGGAGCATGTGCGGGCCAACTTTCTCATCACCCGGCAGACAAAGGATTACCTGTCGGTATGGTATGCACTGGAGCAGGGAGGGAAGGATATGATCGAGCTGTTCTAGCGGTTACACGGGGCGCAGGAATAAGGGGGTGTGCCATCGAAAGGCAGAATCACGAGGGAGCCAGGATACCGCTTTCCACCTACCGGCTCCAGTTCAACCATCGGTTCACCTTCAGGGATGCAGCGAAAATCATCCCGTATCTCCACGACATCGGGATAAGTGATATCTATGCATCTCCCTATTTCAAGTCCCAGCCCGGAAGCCTGCATGGATACGATATCGTCGACCCGGGGGAGCTGAATCCGGAAGTCGGGACCGGGGAGGATTACGACGAAATGATCCGCGTCCTGCACCGGCAGGAGATGGGGCAGGTGCTCGATATCGTACCGAACCATATGTGTATTACCAGTCGGCAGAATGCATGGTGGTGGGATGTCCTGGAAAACGGCCCCGGCTCCCGTTTTGCTGGGTTCTTCGATGTGGACTGGAACCCCCTCAAAAAGGAACTCCGGGACAAGATACTGCTGCCTTTCCTCGGAGACCAGTACGGGAAGGTTCTCGAGAGGCAGGATCTGAAACTCGTCTTTGAGGAAGGGAGCTTCTTCATCCTCTATTTCGAGCACACGTTTCCCCTTGCCCCGAAGTCGTACGGCATGGTGCTGGAGTACCGCATCGAAGAGCTCAGGGGGAGGCTCCCCGGGGATGACCCTCATTATATCGAGCTCCTGAGCATCCTGACCGCGCTGGGTCACCTGCCCCACTTCACGGAGAGGGAGAGCGAAAAGGTGGCGGAGAGGTACCGGGAGAAGGAGATCGTAAAGAAGCGTCTCTGGAGCCTCTGTACGGAAAGCCGGGAGATCCGGGAGTTCATCGGGGAGAACGTGCGCCTGTTCAACGGGGTGCGGGGCGAACCGAAGAGCTTCGACCTGCTGGATGCCCTCCTTGCCGAGCAGCCCTACCGGCTGTCGCATTGGCGTGTCGCACTGGACGAGATCAATTACCGGAGGTTCTTCGATATCAATCAGATCGCTGCAATCAGAATGGAAAACCCCCCTACCTTCAGGGAGACGCATGCCCTTGTTTTTTCATTGATACGTGAGGGGAAAGTGACCGGCCTCCGGGTCGATCACCCCGATGGTCTCCTCGATCCGGCGGACTATTTCCGCCGCCTGCAGAAAGGGTGCTTCCTGAGCCTGCTCGGCGCCGACCCCTTTACAGAGAACGCTGAGCCCGGTGATGAGCCGGAAGCGCTGCGGGAATACAGGGGAAAAATCGGGGCGAACCCCTCTTTCAAGGCATTCTACATCGTAGGGGAGAAAATCTTGACCAAAGGGGAGAGGATGCCGGAGGACTGGCCCATTTTCAGTACGACGGGGTATGTGTTCATGAATTCGATCAACGGCATCTTCGTCGATATGGTGAACGGAAAGGCGATGGACGGCATCTACGCAAAATTTACCGGGATCAGGGCGGTCTTTCCGGACATCGTCTACGAAAAGAAAAAGCTGATCATGCAGGTGGCTATGGCGAGCGAGGTCAATACCCTCGGCAGTTACCTCAGCTCCCTTGCGGACAGGGACAGGCATACGCGGGACTTCACGCTCAACAGCCTCACCGCCGCCATCGTGGAGGTCATCGCGTTCTTCCCCGTCTACAGGACCTACAGCAACGGCTCCGGGGTGAACGATACGGACCGCAAGTATATAGAGCTTTCCATTGCGAAGGCGAAAAGGAAGAACCCTGCCACCAGTGCATTCATCTACGACTTCCTCCGGGATGTGCTCCTGCTCAGGTACCCCCCGGACGCCGATGAGGTGCTGAAGAGGGACTGGCTGAGCTTCGTGATGAGGTTCCAGCAGATAACCGGTCCTGTCATGGCGAAGGGGCTGGAGGATACCGCTTTCTATGTGTATAACCGGCTCGTTTCCCTTAATGAGGTGGGGGGGAGCCCCGACCGGTTCGGCATTCCGCTCGAGACCTTCCACGGGCAGAACATCGAAAGGAGCAAGTTCTGGCCCCACGCCCTGATTGCGACTTCGACCCACGATGCAAAACGGGGTGAGGATGTCCGGGCGCGGATCAATGTCCTTTCCGAAATCCCCGATGAGTGGAGAAGCCGGCTGACCGGGTGGCGGCGTTTCAATAAGAAGAAGAAAATCCAGGTGGAGGGCCGGGCGGTTCCCGAACCCAACGAGGAGTACCTCTTCTACCAGACACTCGTGGGAGCGTGGCCCCTCACCCTGCCGGGCGGGGCTGACTATGAGA
>JADLDZ010000135.1 GCA_020846375.1 Nitrospirales bacterium
ATCTCCGACACCCTGGAGTTCCTTTATTCCTATATCCATTCCAACCCTTATGAGACGGAGATGGTGTTCACCCACGCATGCATCCATAACGGCCCCTTCTCCTTCAATCGGGAAGAGATCGACGAGGTGAAGTTCTGGCCCCTGCACGAGGTCCTGGGATGCCTGGGGAGCGGGGTTCTGAGCGATAATTTCGAGTCCGAGATCAGGAGGTACTGCTCCCATCGCGGCAGTCAGTAGCACGCTCACCGTTTCTCGCTGCCCGGGAGGAGGCATCCTGCACGCGATGCGGGAAGGGAGGGGTGCATGATCGCCAGATGCTGGGGGGCGAGAGGCTCCATCCCCGTCTCGGGCCCTGAATATCTCCGGTACGGAGGAGATACTCCCTGCATCGAGATCAGGACGAAAAACGACGAGATCATTATCGTTGACGCGGGGACGGGCATACGACGCCTGGGGGACCGGCTCCTCCGGGAAGACCGCTTCCATTTCGCCATGGTCTTCACCCATTCCCACTGGGACCATATCCTCGGCTTCCCCTTTTTCAAGCCGATCTACTCCCCGAAAACCAGGATACACCTCTTCGGATGTCCCACTGCACAGGGAGCGATACGTCAATTATTGTCCGATGTCATGAGCCCTCCCCACTTCCCGGTGCGCTTCGACGAGATCAAGGCGGACATTGCGTACCAGGGAGCGTGCGGCGGCTTCTTCTCCCTCGATGCGGTCACTGTCGCCTCCATTCCCCTCAGCCACCCCAACAGGGGGCTCGGGTTCCGCTTCACCGAGGACGGGAAGAGCCTGGTCTTCCTGACCGACAACGAACTGGCCTACCGTCATCCGGGCGGCCGCACCCGTGAGGAGTACCGGGAATTCTCCCAGGGGGCCGACCTGCTCATCCACGATGCCGAATATACGGATGAGGAATACCGGAAAACGGAGGCGTGGGGCCACAGCCGCTACCGGGACGCCCTGCACCTGGCACTGGAGGCAGGGGTAAAAAGATTCGGCCTGTACCACCATAACCAAGAGAGGAGCGACGACGCCCTCGATGCCATTGTCGACGAGTGCCGCCGGATCATCGTGGAAAAGGGGGCGGAGATGGAATGCTTCGCCCTCACCCAAGAGACGGAAATCGCCTTGTAAAGAATTCCCGGGAAAGAGCATTATGCGGCTACTTACAGTATCCCAAGCCAGCAGCGCAGCTTCACAACGCCCGCCGGATTTTTCTCGATGGAATTATTTTCTTTTTTTCGCTACGATCTCGGTTTTGCTTGGGATTCCGGTTAAGGAAACAACACGGCTTTCAAAATCAGCATATTCCTGCCCCGACTGAGCTGCAATCTGTGAAAGGCGGTAAAAACGGTTGGTGCTTGGCGATTCCTTTTTTGCCATCGCCATATCAATTCTATCTACATTAACCACTGTCCAGCATTCTACATAGCCTTCAGACTTAGCTTTCTGGTGACTCTTTTCGGCTTCGCCGATCCGGTTATGAATATTGGAGAAATCAGTACCACCTTTAATTTCAATGGCAATAATGTTCCGGAAATCACCAGGCCTTTCTGATAATCGTTCACGAATGATGATATCAGGATCGGGAGCAAACTCGATCAATACCATGCGACCTGCCGCATTCTTGATTTCCATTACCCTGGGCGTTGCAGTGGTAACATGTTGATCGACAATGGTTTTAATCACATCAAAAACAATTACGATACCACGCGCTCCTTTCGTTACGTTTGCACCGCCTCTTAGCTGCGGTCCAAGGGTTAATAAAGCGAGATCATCCAGGAAAGTCTTCGTAAGCGATATTTCAGAAATCGAGTTCATCAAGTATGAAGCAGCATTGTTCAGCGCTCGGCATAACTCAGGAAGACGTATACTGTTCTTTTTCGAAAGGATCCCTTTATCTTCCATTGCCTTGAACAATCCGACCCCTGTCTCTGCTATGTAAAATGATTTCTGACTGAAGCCGAGCAAGAGACGATAATATCCTAACAGCCGAGGGTTAGCAGAAAGAATAACAGGGGTGGCGAACACGATCTCACCTCTCAGCCCCTTTGAAGCCAAAAGAGACAAATCAGCATCGTGTGCATACATGGCCAATTCTTTATCAATACCAGCAAGTTTTAGGCCCTTTACCGTAGCAAAAAGGGCTTCCTGCAGAAAAGTGTCGCGCAGTTGTACAAGCGCTGCTGCAAAATCCACCTGCAAATCGGGGTTCTCAAGGACAATCGACATTCTTGTCTCTTCGATTTCCATTTTTTGATCCAAGCCGCTTTGCCGCAAGCGCAACATATTCCGGGTGCAACTCAATTCCTATATAATTTCTCTTCATGCGTTCACAAACGACACCCACTGTTCCGGAACCAAAAAAAGGATCGAGAACATAGTCCCCTTTCTTGGTTCCCGCCAAAATGCATGGCTCAATAAGCTTGGGGGGAAATGTAGCGAAATGTGCGTCCTTATAAGGCTCAGTGTTTATGTCCCATACACTTCGCTTATTGCGTTTCCCCTTCCCATCATCCGTACTTTCAAGGACAGCCGTATAATCATAATAATAATTTTCGCTTTTGGTAAACAAAAAAACATACTCATGAGAGCGTGTAGGACGGTCTTTTACACTTTCCGGCATGGCATTTGGCTTATTCCAAACTATATCGCTTCTCAAATACCAACCGTCTTGCTGAAGGGCGAGGGCAAGACGCCAAGGTATTCCAAGCAAATCTTTAGGCTTCAAACCTTCAGGAGTATCAGGTCTCACGGACATTGCGCGGGCAGGATTTTTTTTGTCGGGAGCACGCCAACCCCGATTCCCGCTGGTGTATCCGTCTCCGATATTAAGCCAGAATGTACCATTTATTTTAAGTATCCGGTGGACCTCGCGAAAAACAGCAACCAGTCTGTTGATAAACTGGGATAGAGTTCCTTCAAGACCAATCTGACCATCTATTTTATAATCCCTAAGTCCCCAATATGGTGGCGAAGTGATGACACATTGCACTGACTCCTTAGGAAGACGGGATACAATATGATACGCATCACCACGAAGAATCATTGATCCTATCAGATTGATTTCCGGCAGGGTTTCATTTGCAGTCTCATTCACTATAAATGACATGTTCTATTATAGCTCAATGCTCAAACACATGGGGAGACCAAGAAGTTTCCCCTATGCATTTAAAGAACTAATGCCTTTGCCAGAGCACCGTATTTACATTAAAAGATGCAGAAAAACACCCCCTCTCATGGCATGAGGAAAAAATTGATCGCCTTTCTCTGGTGCTCAGCGATGTCCACGAACTGCATCGCCATATGAAACTTGCCTCCCGGGCAGGGGAAGATCCCGACCACTTTCGCCCTCACCCTGATCACCTGCTCACGCGGGGGCAGCGAGAAGAGGAGGGTCATGGAATGGCCCGTCTTTTCGTAGGCATCACAGAACCGGGAAAGGGGAGCCTCGATGCGGAGCCCCCCTTTCGATATATCGAGCATTGTCCCTCTTTTCGCCAGTTTATCAAATGGATCGGAGATGTCCGACAGTGAGTAGCTGATAGGGAGGGAGACGCTCTTCCGGTACGCCGCCCTCCTGTTCAGCTTGACAAGGGAATCCCTGCCGCAGTGCGGACAGGGAGACCTGAAATCGTCCTTCGGCGGGACCTCGGATCGTATCTCCACCGGAGCGCCGCAATAGGGGCACGCAAAAGTGATGATGATTGCAGAATAGACCGTGACTATCTTCGCTTCGTCCTGCTCCATGGCGGTTCCTGCCCTCCTTTATACTCCCCTCTCCTCCGGGTCGTAAATATACTTATGCACCTGCACATTCAAGCGTACCGGCAGCCTGTCTTCCAGTATCCAACGGGCAAGAGTACGCGCAGGAAGCGCCCCGAAGGCAGGCGAAAGGAGGAGGATGCATCGTCCGGCCAGCCGGTGCTCTGCAATGAAACCTTTTACCCACTCGTACTCCTCCCGGTCCATCACGACGAATTTCACTTCATCGGCGGGTTTGAGATGCTCCAGGTTCCCCAGGTCCATCCGGGAGAACATCCCGCTCTTCGGGGTCTTGATGTCCAT
>JADLDZ010000136.1 GCA_020846375.1 Nitrospirales bacterium
CCGCGGTGGACGAAGGGTGGATCCCGTACAGCCACCAGGTGGGGCAGACAGGGCGGACCGTCTGTCCGAAGATCTACATCGCCTGCGGCATATCGGGGGCGGTCCAGCACCTGGTGGGCATGCAGTCTTCCGATATCGTCATCGCCATCAACAAGAACCCCGAAGCCCCCATCTTCAGCACGGCGACCTACGGGATCGTCGGGGACGTCAATGAGGTGGTTCCTCTCCTGATCAGGAAGCTGAAAGAGGCGAAGCAATAGATGAAAACGTGCTTCGTTTTTCCGGGACAGGGATCACAGGCAGTCGGAATGGGGAAGAGCCTCCACAACGCCTTCGGCGAGGTGAAGAGGCTCTATGACGAAGCCTCCGGGGTCCTCGGCTACGATGTGGCGGAGCTGAGCTTCAACGGTCCGGCGGAAGAGCTGAACAAGACCCACAGGACGCAGCCGTGCCTGCTCACGGCAAGTATTGCCGCATTCACTGCCTTGTCTTTGAAGGGCATTACTCCCTCTGCGGTGGCCGGACACAGTCTCGGCGAATACTCCGCCCTCGTGGCCGCGGGGAGCCTTTCCTTCCGGGATGCGGTGCGGATTACCGAAACGAGGGGAAAGATCATGCAGGAGGCGGTACCCGAAGGCGCCGGGCTCATGGCGGCCGTCCTCGGCCTCGAAAGAGGAGTGATCGACGAGATCTGCAAAGGCGTCTCTTCGGGGTATGTTTCGGTTGCAAACTACAATTGTCCGGGACAGACAGTGATCTCGGGCGAACGGACGGCGGTGGAGGAGGCGATGGGCAGGCTGAAGGAAGCCGGGGCAAAGCGGACGGTCCCCCTTGCGGTGAGCGTCCCCTCCCACTGCGTCTTGATGGAAGAGGCGGGGAGGAGATTCGAGGCCGAGCTACGGGAGATTCCGGTGCGGGATGCGCAGGTCCACTTTGTGAATAACACGGGAGCGCGGTTTGTTTCCGATTCCGGAGAGATACGGGAATCCCTCGTCCTGCAGCTCAGCCGGTCCGTCCTCTGGGAGGACTGCATCAGAACGATTTCGGCCTCGGGGATAGCCTCCTTTGTCGAGGTCGGTCCCGGCAAGGTGCTTTCGGGCCTGGTGAAGAGAATAGAGCCCGCCGCAGCTATCCTGAATGTGGAGGATACGGAGTCGCTGGACAGTACCGCGGCCCGGATCACTGCGTAGGAGCCGGTCGATAAACCGGTAATACGCCAAAAAAATGCGGAGAGTTTTCCCCGCACAGAGAAAAGGGGGTTGACGATGAGAAAGAGAGTTTCTGTCATAGGTGCGGGTAATGTGGGCGCGTCTCTCGCCCAGATGCTGCTGCAGTCGGGAATCTGCGATGTCGTGCTCTTCGATATCTCCGAGGGTATCCCCGAGGGAAAGGCCCTGGATCTCGCGCAGGCCTGTCCTCTCTGGGGCTCTTCGTCCTTCATCTGCGGCACCAGCGACTACGCGCACACTGCGGGCTCCGATGTCATCGTGATCACCGCCGGACTGGCGAGAAAACCGGGTATGAGCAGGGATGACCTCCTTTTTGCGAACGCGAAGGTGGTTTCGGGGGTGACGGAGAAAGCGGCCCCTGTATCCCCGGGGGCTGTCATTATCGTGGTGACGAACCCCATGGATGTGATGGCGCAGGTGAGCCTGAAGATTTCGGGCTTTGATCCGAGGAGGATTATCGGGATGGGGGGAGTTCTCGATTCCGCCCGTTTCAGGACCTTTGTGGCATGGGAGTTGGGCGTTTCTCCCGAAGATGTGGAGGCGCTCGTCCTCGGGGGTCACGGAGACCTGATGGTCCCCATGCCGCGCTTCACCACGGTGCGGGGTGCGTCCATCACGGAGCTCATCGAAAAAGAGCGGATCGACTCCCTCGTGGAGAGGACCCGGAACGGGGGAGCGGAGATCGTCGCCCTGCTGAAGACGGGGAGCGCCTACTATGCCCCCGCGGCAGCGGCCTATCAGATGGTGGAGGCGATCGTCCTCGACAAGAAGAGGATGATGCCCTGCTCCGCCTATCTCGACGGAGAGTATGGCGCAAAAGGCATCTACACCGGGGTGCCCGTCATCCTGGGGAGCGGCGGGGTGGAAAGGATCGTGCGCATGGAATTGAACGAGCAGGAGAAACAGGATTTCGCGAAGTCGGTGGAAGCGGTCAGTTCACTGGTAAAGAAACTGAACCTATAGAGGAGGAGAAGGATGGAAAGGACGTTATCGATCATCAAACCGGATGGAGTGAAGAAGAACGCGATCGGGGATATCATCGGCAGGTTCGAAAAGAACGGGCTGAGGGTTGCCGCGATGAAAAAGATCTGGCTCTCGAAAGAGGAGGCGAAAGGCTTTTATTTTGTGCACAAGGAGAGGCCCTTTTATGACAGCCTCACCGATTTCATGTCCGAGGGTCCTGTTGTCGTCATGGTTCTCGAGGGCGAGAACGCCATTGCCAGAAACAGGGAGATCATGGGGGCGACGAACCCTGCCAACGCACTGCCCGGGACCATCAGGAAGGACCATGCAGAGAACGTGGAGAGGAACACTGTCCACGGCTCCGATTCCCCCGACTCCGCCTGTTTCGAGATCTCTTATTTCTTTTCGATGCTGGAGATCCTGTAATCTCCTTCCGAAAACAAAGAAAGATCCCGGACTGCTCCCGGACTCTGCCGGGACCGGACTGGGCCGGGCGATCCCCGACAAGTGGGGACAGGCTCGCGGGAATGGCAGAAGAAGGACTCATCACAGAAGAATCATTTTATGAGACACTCTAAAAACCACAGGTGAAACCATGGCATACAGGGATTTGAGAGATTTCCTCGCCGCCATCGAGAAGAGGGGTCTCCTCCACAGGATATCCGTAGAGGTTGACCCGATTCTCGAGATCGCGGAGATTACGGACAGGATGTGCAAGAGCTCCGGAGGGGGCAAAGCCCTCTTTTTCGAGAAGGTGAAGGGGTCTGCTTACCCGGTGGTCACCAATATCTTCGGCTCCTTCGAGAGAATGAACCTCTCCCTCGAAGTGGAGCGGCTCGACGACGTGGGAAAGCGCATCGAGGACCTCCTCCATCAGGCTCCTCCGAAGACGCTGATGGAGAAGCTCGCGATGCTGCCCCGGCTCTTCGAGATATCGAGGTTTCTCCCCAAAACAGTGAAGAACGCCCCCTGCCAGGAGGTCGTCGAAAGGGAGAACCCCGACCTGGGCAGGTTCCCCATCATCAAGTGCTGGCCGGGGGACGGGCAGCCGACGGATGAAGGGAGGTTCATCACCCTCCCCATGGTATTTACCCGTGACCCCGAAACAGGCCGGCAGAATTGCGGCATGTACCGCATCCATGTGTACGACAAGGTGACGACCGGCATGCACTGGCACATTCACAAGGACGGCGCGCGCCACTACGACAAGTACGAGGCCCTCGGCGGGAAGATGCCGGCGGCCATCGCGGTGGGCAGCGACCCCGCGGTCATCTACTCCTCCAGCGCCCCGCTTCCCGAGTCCATCGATGAGATGCTCTTCGCGGGATTCCTGCGCCGGGAGCCGGTCGAGATGGTGAAATGTATCACCTCCGATATTGAAGTTCCCGCGAACAGTGAGCTGGTGATCGAAGGGTACCTCGATCCGGGAGAGATGCGTATCGAAGGGCCCTTCGGCGACCATACCGGCTTCTATTCGGCGGCGGCCGGGTATCCGGTCTTCCATGCAACCTGCATCACCCACCGGAAGGATATGATCTATCCCGCCACCATCGTGGGCAAGCCCCCCATGGAAGACTGCTATATGGGGAAGGCGACGGAAAGGATCTTCCTGCCCCTCATGAAGCTCGACTCCCCCGAGATACGGGACATCAACCTTCCCATGGAAGGGGTATTCCACAATGCCGCACTCATTTCCATCAAAAAGAGTTATCCCGGGCATGCAAAGAAGATCATCCACGGGTTGTGGGGAAAGGGGCAGATGATGTTCGCAAAACTCCTGGTCATTGTGGATGAGGATGTGGACGTGCAGAACATCTCCTACACCGCCTGGCGCGTACTGAACAACGTTGACTGGAGGAGGGACGTCGTCATTGCGGAAGGTCCGCTGGACGATCTGGACCATGCCGCCCAGTGGCCGCGCTACGGCGCAAAGATGGGCATCGATGCCACCCGGAAGACCCGGGAGGAGGGCATGATGCGCGACTGGCCCGATGAGCTCTTCATGTCTGGGGAAATCAAAAGACTGGTGGATACCCGCTGGAAGGAGTACGGATTCTAGTTGGCGACCGGCGGGGGTGATACGGCACTCATGCTGCGGGCACTGAAACTCGCAGAGAAGGGACGGGGCACCACGAGCCCCAATCCCATGGTGGGCGCCCTTGTCACGAAGAGCGGCAGGATCATTGCGGAAGACTATCACAAGAGGCCGGGGGATCTCCATGCGGAGGCACTGACGCTCCTCAAGGCGGGCGGAAAGGCGAAGGGCGCCACCCTGTATGTCACTCTCGAGCCCTGCTGTCACAAGGACAAAAGGACCCCTCCCTGCGCCGCCGCCATTATCACCGCGGGGATCAAAAAGGTCTTCATCGCCATGAAAGACCCCAACCCGAAGGTTTCCGGCAAGGGGATCGAGGAGCTGAAGCGCCACGGCATCGAGGTGGTGGTCGGGGTACTCGCGGAGAGGGCCGCCCGGTTGAACGAGGCGTATGTCAAATATATTACCACCGGGCTTCCTTTCGTCACGTTGAAGGTGGCGATGACCCTCGACGGCAAGATCGCCACGCCCGAGGGCCGGTCGAAATGGATCACCGGAGAGGAGGCGAGGAGGGCTGTCCACCGGATGAGGAGCGACGCGGATGCCCTGCTGACGGCCATAGGGACGGTGAGGGCGGATAATCCCAGCCTCACGGCGCGGATACGGAGCGGGAGGAATCCGAAACGGGTGATCATCGACCCCGGGCTGGAGACCCCCCTCGATTTCAATGTCTGCTGTGTTCCTCCCGAGACGATCCTGGTGACGCGGCGAGCCGGAGGGGAGGGCGGCCCGCCTATTCCCGCCAGGGAGGAAAAGAAGCGGCAGTTGCGGGAGAAAGGGGTCTCCCTGATCGAATACGAGGGTGACCGGGTCGATCTCGGGTGGCTGATGCGGGTGCTGGGTGAGCGGGAGGTCTCTTCCGTGCTGATCGAAGGCGGCTCGTCGCTCAATGCCTCCGCTCTTCAGGACGGCATTGTGGACAAGGTGGTCTTTTTCGTCGCCCCCAAGATCATCGGCGGCAGGGACTCCCTCCCCGCCGTCGGGGGCACCGCCTTCAGGCAGCTTGAGGAAGCCTATATGATCCACGCTATGAAGGTGAAAAGGGCGGGGCAGGATCTTATTATCGAGGGGTATGTAGGGTGCAGGAGAGCGCTTTGAAAGAGCTTCTACTGAACAGAAGGAGGATCTCTATGAATAAGGGGTATTGTCTCTTCCTGGCTTTTTTCCTCGTAACGGCGATTTTCCCTCCGGCAGGCGGCGCATCGGTTACCTCCTCCGGCCTTGAGAGCCGGACAGGCGTCGAGGTGACTGTCTATAATTCGAACATCGGCCTGGTCAAAGATAAGCGGAAAATAGCGCTGGAAAAGGGGCTCAATGAGCTGAGGTTCATGGATGTCCCCGCCCGGATCATTCCTGCCAGCGTCTCGATCACGTCCCTCTCCGATGCCAAAGGTCTCACCATCCTCGAGCAGAACTATGAGTTCGACCTGATAAGCCCCCAGAAGCTCCTGAACAAGTATGTGGGAAAAGAGGTGAAGCTGTACACCAGGAATCCGTATACGGAAAGGGAAGAGATCGTCACCGCGACGGTGATCGCGAACAACGAGGGGGGGCCTGTCTTCATGATCGGAGATGAAATCACCTTCGGACACCCCGGAAGGGTGATCTTCCCCTCACTGCCCGTGAACCTGATCCCCCGCCCTACGCTCATGTGGTCCCTGCAGAACGATACCCGGGGAGAACATACCATCGAGGCCGCCTACCTTACCCAGGGGATTTCCTGGAATGCCGATTACGTTGTCTCCATGAACAAGGACGACAGCCGGGCGGACATATCCGGGTGGGTCACCATCACCAACGGGAGCGGTGCCACCTATGAGAATGCGAAGCTCAAGCTCGTGGCAGGGGAAGTGCACAGAGTGACGGCGGCGCAGGAGATGAGAGCGGACATACAGCCGATGACGATGAAGGCGATGGCACCGCCTCAGTTCAGGGAAGGCTCCTTTGCTGAATATCACCTGTACAGTCTGCAGAGGCCGTCCACTATCAAGGACAACCAGACGAAACAGATCGGGTTCCTCGAAGTGGAGGACGTCAAGACGCTGAAAGAGTACGAGAGCATGGGCGAGGACTCCTTTTTCCGCGGTGTTTACAGCGGGGACATGCCCAATCAGCGGGTGGGAGTCTTCATAAAGATAGAGAACAGGAAGGAAAACGGGCTTGGAATCCCTCTGCCCAGGGGGACCGTCAGGATATATAAACGGGATGGAGAGGGCTCCCTGCAGTTTGCGGGCGAGGATTCCATCGACCATACCCCGAAAGACGAGAAGATCAGGGTGAAGTTCGGCGAGGCTTTTGACATCGCCGTGGTGAGAAAGCAGACGACGTGGAGAAAGCTTGCTTCGGATACCTATGAGGCATCCTACCGCATTGCGGTGAGGAACCGGAAGGAGGAGGACGTCACCATCAAATTCGTGGAGCCCATCCCCGGTGACTGGAAAATTATCGAGTCCTCCCATGAGGGTACGAAGTCATCCTCTTCCCATGCCGAGTTTGTTGTTGCGGCGCCGAAGGACAAAGAGACGGTGCTCTCCTATACCGTGCGGATTCGGTTCTGAAAGCCGGAAAGGGGAGGGCTGTTTCGCGGCTTTGACAAGGAAAACCGGCCGGATATGGCGAACAGGATCTGTGGAGTGAGCATTTACCATTATTACGGTAAGGACCCCTACTGGGAAGAAGAAAGGCTGTAAGAGAGATCCCAAGGAAAACAGTACGATAGCAGAATAGTTCCTTGCCTGCGGGCAGAGCAGGGTTCAGGCAGGTGCCCGGCCCTGCTTTTTTTATTGTGCAAAAATCGAGAATATAGGGAGTGAGCTGAAGCAGTCCGTCACCCTGGCGATCACGGGGAAACAGGCGCTCTCCGGGTCGCTCCGGTTGGGACGTCAGCGCTCCCACGCTCGCCTTGATGTTCATGGTTGCATAGTAATTCATTTATTATTTTCCATGCAATTCAGTAGGTTCTTAAGATCTACCCACCAACATATGCCTTTCCTTCCTCCCCTGTTGAGCTGAGGAAATATGCAGGAATATTTCCTTTGAACCTGCTACAATGAGGTGTGTATGCAGACATACCCTGGTGTACAGGAATTTCGGGGTGCGCGGCACACCATGGAGGGAACTATGCGTTCTATGCTTGCGGCAACCGCCCTCATCGCGGGTCTTCTCTTATCCGGGTGTTCGGGAGACAAGGCGGTGGAGCTGTACGATACCGCAAAATTCGAGGAACTGCAGAACAACAGGGAGCATGCGGTGCAGTTGTATGAGGAGATCGTGAAGAAGTACCCTCAAAGCGGGTATGCGCAAAAAGCCGGACAGAGGCTGGCCGAACTGAAGGGTGCTGAACCGTAAGTCCGTAGGGAGATGTCCGGGGAGGAGGCTGATGAAGAGCTATCGGAGGGAATTATGGTTCGAGGTGCCTTCCCGGAGGGGTTTTGTCAATATTACCC
>JADLDZ010000137.1 GCA_020846375.1 Nitrospirales bacterium
GGGGGAGAGGGGGGGTGAGGGGTACAGGACACCCTCCCCTTTCTCCCCTCCCCTCAAGGGAGGGGACACATAGAAGTGAACACCTGCCTCGAGGGAGGGGAAAGAGAATTGACCCTGAGACCACGGAGTAATTGACTCGCAAAGAAAGAGGGGATCCCCTCTGCTCCCTTCACTCTGTTTTCAGAATCCGTCACTTCCGCCAGAAACCCGGAGTCCTTCTCCTGCCGTCATTCCGGCTCTTGTCCCGGCCCAGTCCGGGATCGGTCCGGAATCTTTCTTCGGAAGGATTCCCGACGCGCTCCGCAGGCTGTTCCGCAAGGAAAGAGGATGTGATACAATGGAATTGCATGTTGTTCCGGAAACCGCCGCAGTGGATGGCCCGCCTTTTTCTATGGTACTATGGAACTTTGCTGGGAAACTCCGCCGGGAAGCTCTGCCGGCACACCTCACCGGGCGTTAAAACGGCATGCAGTCCGGAGCACCGGAAATGACCTCAGGAGAGAAAGAAAAAAATGGGAAAGATTATCGTTACAGGGGCGGCAGGGTTCATCGGCTGGAAAACGTCGCAGCAACTGCTCGATGCGGGAAGACAGGTGATCGGCATCGACAACATGAACGACTACTACGACGTGGCACTGAAGGAGCACCGGCGCGACGAACTGGTGAAAAACGGGTGCTTCGCCTTCCACCCCCTCGACATAGAGGACCGGGAAGCCCTGGACTCCCTCTTCGGCGGGAATGACGTCGAGGCGGTCATCAACCTTGCGGCCCGCGCCGGGGTGCGGTACAGCCTCGAAAACCCTCATGTCTATATGAGTACCAATGCGCAGGGCACCCTGAACCTTCTGGAGATGATGCGGAAATACGGGGTGAAGAAGATGGTCCTCGCCTCTACCTCCTCCCTCTATGCTGGGCAGAAGATGCCCTTCACGGAGGATCTCCCCGTGAATACCCCCATCTCTCCCTATGCCGCATCGAAGAAAGCGGCGGAGGTGATGGCGTACTCCTACCACTTCCTCTTCGGCCTCGACATATCGGTGCTGCGGTATTTCACCGTGTACGGACCCGCGGGAAGACCCGATATGAGCATCTTCCGGTTTATCAAGTGGATCGACGAGGGGACACCTATCGAGCTTTTCGGTGACGGCTCCCAGAGCAGGGACTTCACCTACATCGACGATATCGCTTCAGGCACCATAAAGGCATTGAAGGAAGTGGGATACGAGATCATCAACCTCGGCGGGGGCAGGGAGCCGCGGTCGCTGCAGTATGTCATCGCCACGCTGGAGGGGTACCTGGGGAAGAAGGCCTCTCTCCACCACAAACCGTTCCACAAGGCCGATATGACGGAAACGAGCGCGGATATCTCCAAGGCTGCCCGACTCCTCGGCTGGAAGCCCGGGACAGGGCTCGAAGAGGGACTGCGCAGCGCGGTGGAGTGGTACCGGGCGAACAGGGAGTGGCTCAGCAAGGTAAAGCTGTAATTCCCAGGGAGACGAACAGAGATGAGAATTTCAATTGTGGGTACTGGATATGTAGGGCTCGTCACCGGGACCTGTATGGCCCAGATGGGGAACACGGTCGTCTGCGTCGATGTGGACAGCGACAAAATAGAGAGGCTGAAGAAGGGCACCATTCCCATCTACGAGCCCGGGCTCGAGATGATGGTCGTCGAGAATTGCAGGCTGGGCACCCTGCGGTTTACCACTGATATCAAAGAGGCCCTGGATGCCGGCGAAGTCTGCTGCATCGCGGTGGGCACCCCCATGGGGGAGGACGGGAGCGCCGACCTGCAGTATGTTCTCCAGGTGGCGCAGGATATCGGCAGGAATATGCAGCACCACCTTATCGTGGTGGACAAGTCCACCGTGCCGGTGGGCACTGCGGAAAAGGTGCGGGAGGCGATACAGGGAGAGCTGGACAGGAGGGAAGTGCGGATCCCCTTCGATGTGGTCTCCAACCCGGAGTTCCTCAAGGAGGGGGCCGCCATCGAAGACTTCATGCGTCCCGACAGGGTGGTGGTGGGGGCGGACAACCCGCAGGCCATGGAGAAGATCAGGGAGCTCTATGCGCCCTTCACCCGGAGCCACGAGCGGTTCATCGCCATGGACATACGGAGCGCGGAGATGACGAAGTATGCGGCGAACGCCCTCCTCGCCACGAAGATTTCCTTCATGAACGAGATCGCGAATATCTGCGAGAGAGTGGGGGCCGACGTCAACAAGGTGCGGGTCGGCCTCGGCAGCGACAGCAGGATAGGGTACAGCTTCATTTACCCGGGCTGCGGCTACGGCGGGAGCTGCTTCCCCAAGGACGTGCGGGCGCTGGAGAGGCTGGCACTCGGGAGCGGGTATGTGCCGCGCATCCTCCGGGCGGTGCAGGAGGTGAACGAGGACCAGAAGCAGGTGCTGGCGCGGAAGGTGGTGGCGCGGTTCGGAGAGGACCTGAGCGCCCACACCTTCGCGGTATGGGGGCTCTCCTTCAAACCGGAAACCGACGATACACGGGAGGCGTCGAGCATCGCCATCATCGGCGAACTCGCCTGCCGCGGGGCGCGCATCAGGGCCTATGACCCGAAGGCCATGGAGATTGCGCAGCGCTACTACCTGAAGGATTTCCGGAACATCGAGTATGCCGGCTCCAAGTACGACGCCCTCGACGACGCGGACGCCCTGCTGCTGATTACGGAGTGGAAAGAGTTCAGGAGCCCCGACTTCGAGGAGATGATGCGGAGATTGAAAAGCAGGATTATCTTCGACGGGAGGAACCAGTATAATAGAGAGAAGCTCTGCGAGATGGGTTTTGAATACTACCAGATAGGAGTGGCATGTTGATGAGCAAGCGGATACTTGTCACCGGGGGAGCGGGTTTCCTCGGCTCGCATCTCTGCGAGAGGCTTCTGGGCGAGGGCCATGAAGTGCTGTGCGTGGATAATTTCTACACGGGGCGCAGGGCGAATGTCGCCCACCTCATCGGGAATCCCTACTTCGAGGTGATGCGCCACGACATCTGCTTTCCCCTCTATGTGGAAGTGGATGAGATCTACAACCTCGCCTGCCCCGCCTCCCCCATCCATTACCAGTTCGATCCGGTGCAGACCACCAAGACCTCCGTCCACGGGGGGATCAATATGCTGGGGCTGGCAAAGCGCGTGAAGGCGAAGATCCTCCAGGCCTCCACCAGCGAGGTATACGGGGACCCCAAAGTCCATCCCCAGGATGAGCGCTACTGGGGCAATGTCAACCCCGTAGGACCGCGCTCCTGCTACGACGAGGGGAAGAGATGCGCGGAAACCCTCTTCTTCGACTACCACCGCCAGCATCAGCTGAAGATCAAGGTGGCGAGGATCTTCAACACCTACGGCCCCCGGATGCACCCCAACGACGGGCGTGTGGTGAGCAACTTCATCGTACAGGCGCTGCAGGGGGAGGATATCACGGTCTACGGCGACGGGAAGCAGACGAGGAGCTTCTGCTATGTCGATGACCTGATCGACGGGCTGGTGCGGCTGATGAACAGCCCCGACGACTTCACGGGTCCGGTGAACCTGGGCAATCCCGTGGAGTTCTCCATCCTCGATCTTGCCGACCAGGTGATCAGGCTGACCGGGTCCCGGTCCCGGATCATCTTCAAGCCGCTTCCCACGGACGACCCGATGCAGAGGAAGCCCGATGCTTCCCTCGCGCGGGATGTGCTGCACTGGGGGGCTTCGACCCCGCTGGAAGAGGGATTGCAGAAGACTATCGCGTATTTCCGGAATGTGTGACCTCCTGCGCGATGAAGGAGGAACAGGGGTGATGCCCCTCACGACGGCGGGGAGATGAGGAATTACGAAAACTACAGGGATCTGGTCATCGTCCTGACGCAGAAGGAAATGAAGGTGCGCTACAAGAGCAGCATCTTCGGCTACTTCTGGTCCGTCGGGCATCCGCTGGCACTTGCCTTCGTCTACTTCATCGCCTTCAAGGTGATCATGAAGATCCAGATGGAAGACTATTCCCTCTTCCTCATCGCCGGGCTCTTCCCCTGGCAGTGGTTCGCCACTTCGGTAAACGCCGCGCCGGTGGTCTTCCTCGGGAATGCGTCCATCATCAAGAAGGTGAATTTCCCCCGGAGCATCATCCCACTCACTACAGTGCTCCAGGACATGATCCACTTCCTCCTCTCCGTCCCTGTCATTGTCCTCTTCCTGTTCATGTACCACAAGTCGCCTTCTCTCTCGTGGCTCTACGGGATCCCGATCCTCCTGGTCCTGCAGTTGCTGCTGACATACGGGGTCGCCCTCGCGGTCTCTTCCGTGAGCCTTTTCTTCAGGGACTTCGAGCGGCTGATCAACATTTTCATCACCCTTCTGTTCTACTTTACCCCCATCTTCTACCCCGAGACCATGGTGCCGAAGGAATACCATCACCTGCTCTATGCCAACCCTCTCTCCCCCCTCATGATAAGCTGGCGGGAGCTCTTTCTTACCGGGCAGCTGAATGCGGCGTCGCTGCTCGCAACCCTGTTTTACGGGGTGATCGCCTTTGTGGGAGGGTACCTGGTCTACCGGAAACTCTCCTGGAAGTTTGCCGAGGTCCTGTGAGAGAGCGGGCCATCGTATTCGAAGGGGTGCACAAGAGCTATCCACTCTACCACCACATTACCGGGGGGTTCAAGAACTTTCTTTTCAACTTTCCCAAATCGATCACGCAATTCATGAATACGCGCTACGATGTCCTGAAGGGCGTATCCTTCGAAGTGCTCAGGGGGGAGACTTTCGGGATTATCGGAAAGAACGGAGCGGGCAAGAGCACCACCCTCGGACTGATCGCGGGAGTGCTGAAACCGACGTCGGGTGCCGTGGCCGTCCGGGGGAGGGTCTCTCCCCTCCTCGAACTGGGCGCCGGTTTCAACCCCGAGCTGACGGGCCGGGAAAATATCGTGCTGAACGGCGTCCTGATGGGGCTCACCCGGGCGGAGGTGGTGCGGAGGATCGGCGAGATCATCGAATTTTCCGAACTGGGCAACTTCATCGACCAGCCTATCCGGATGTATTCGTCGGGCATGCTCGCACGGCTCGGTTTTTCCGTGGTGGCGCTCCTCAACCCGGAGATCCTGCTCATTGACGAGGTGCTGGCGGTGGGCGATGCCGCCTTCCAGTCAAAGTGTCTCTCCAAAATGGTGCAGTTCAAAAAGAACGGCGTCACCATGATCTTCGTTTCCCATTCCCTGAAGGACGTCGAGGAGATCTGCGACCGGGCGGTCTGGATCGACAACCAGCGCATCCGTATGCTGGGGCCTGCACGGGAAGTGGTGAACGGATACCTGAGGGCGTTGTAGGAGCTATTGCCGAGCCCTCTCTTTCACCCTCACCCTCTTTACCTCTGCCATGCGTAACCCCTCCCACCCTCGCCTTACCCTAAGGGGAGGAGAAGAACCTTCTTCGAAAGTGCATCCCCCTCTTGTTGAAGGAAAGGAGGAGCTACCTCTTCGATAAAGAGGGGGGGTAGAATCCCCGAAGTACGGGGAGGGATCTGTGTTCCCCCTCTTAAGGGAAGAGGGGGTGAGGGGGTGTTATGAGAGGATGCGTACAAAAAACGTACATCGGATTGTATTTTCAGGAAAGTTGTGGTAGGCTTTGATTTATTTCAGAGCGGAGTGCCATAATACTACGCTTCAAAAATGTTCATGAAATGAAGGAATTGCAGGGTGTGTTTGCAAACACACCCTGATACAGAGGGCATCAAAATTCGTTGAGGTGAGAGTATGAAGAAAAGGATACGGAACGAGAGCGGGTTTACCCTTATCGAGATATTGATCGTGGTGATGATCATCGGCCTGA
>JADLDZ010000138.1 GCA_020846375.1 Nitrospirales bacterium
GGTGGACAGGAGCATATGGGCGCTTGCAACGGCCGGGAAGACCCTCGGCGCGGTGACCGCGGGACCGGAGAAGTTGAAGTCGCTCCACAGCGCGGAGGACATGCCCTGCACTACGGCATCCATGGCCTTGAAGCCGTCGAGGCCCCACTTGTCCTTGATCTCCTTCCACATGTGCGTCCCGTTGGAGTAGGCGCCGCCGCAGGGAAGACCGTGCTTCTCCTTGATCATCCTGTTGGCGACGAGGGAGAAGGAGGTGGAAGGCATATTCATGACCGAGGTGTCGACGATAACCGTATCGAAAGCACCGGCGCCCTGTTCAAGAATCGCCTCCAGGGATTTCACTCTGCCCGCGGGGGACTGGTCCTGGTCGTCGAAGGCCTGGATGACCACATGCTTGATGCCCAGGTCTTTCAGCTTCTGCACCTGGCCCTTGATGTCCTTGTCCCAGGGGGTTATGCTGTTATAGAGAAACTTGTCCTGCACGCCCAGCTTCGAAACATACTCCGTCGCCTTCGCCCTCTGCTCGGCGACCCACATGTCGATACCGAAGGGCATGCTGGTCGTCTCGAGATAAAAGTCGATATAGATCTTCGCCTCGTCAGGAGTGTTGGCGACCATGGCGACCAAGCCGGGGATGCCGGTGAGCTCGGTCATCTCCTCCTGCTTCCTGATGATTTCTTTTGCCCTTTCCCTGTCGAAATTGCCCTTCCGGTCCTGGACGATCTTATCCTTGTTGTGAAACATGGAAGTGATCATCAGGGGGGGGTTTTCTCCGGGCTGCCCGCCTATCTTGATGCCGGCGAGGTTGAACACTTTCTGAGTAGTATCAAACTTAAACATTCCATCTCCTTTTATGCATGATATTTTCGTGAACAATATGTGGTACAATAGTCATCATCGTTCGCTTGCGGGCAGTCATCCTTCGTCCGAGGGGTGCTGCCCCTTTTTTTTCAGGGTCCGGGTGGAGATATCTTCCTCAGCCTTCCCCCAGTCTCGTTTTTAGAAGACTCCGTGGTCAAAACGGGGAGCAGGCAGGTACTCCCAATTTTCGCCCTTCCGGTATTTCGCCTCGATGTCAAGGCACTTGAGGGCGTATTCAAACGCATAGGGAATACCGGGGCCGCCCGGAACAAAGCCGGCCAGTATCATTCCGATGGAGGCTGCCTCGAAAACCTCTCCTGTCGTTGCGCCGGCATTGATGGCCGGTACGACATGGATGATGCAGCGGGGAGAGCAATACGCGACTCCGCCGGCCATGAACATAAGCTCTTTCACTTTACGGGAGAGCGCTCCGTCTGCAAAGAGGCTTGCGTAGAAATCCGCGAAAGTTCTGCCGGGCTCGGGAGTTACGGTGTTGATGATCTGGAACATCCGGGGGACGAAACCGCATTTCTCCTTCATGTACGCATTTACTTCTTCCGTTGTCATCATCTTCTGTTCTGCCATTTTCATCTCCTCCTTGGCTGTGCTTTCCGGCCTCATGGCCAGAAGCTTTCTGATCGAATCTAAAATGCCCATTTTGCCCTCCCCTGTTACTTCAGTTTTCTCAATCCCTCCTTTTTGGCTCCATCACCTCCCCTCGTGCAGACATGGTCTAGTACTTCCAGTTGAGAGCTACGTCGTGGAAAGCCTTGATATTTTCGTATGAAATGGTCGGCGGAATATCGCAGCCGGGCACAAGGATGAACCCGCCGTCTTTCCCCGCTATCTCGATGACTTCCCTGCATGCCTGCTCCACCTCTTCCTTCGTCTTGTTCATCATAACGTGGACGGGAGCGACATTGCCGCCGAAACTCATTTTGCCGAAGAGTACCTCCTTTGCCTTGGCAATGTCAACCTTTTGGTCGAAGAAAATGGTGGAGCACCCGGTATCGATAAACTGCTCGATGCGGTCGCCGGTGTTGCCGCAGATATGGAGAATGGTATGGACCCCCTTGGACTTCGCCCAGTCGCTCATCTTCCTGATCGGCGGGACGGCGAAACGGGCCATCTGCTTCGGGTTGATCAGGTCGCCCGAGGCGGTGGGGTCGGCGATCGCGATCGCCTCGAGACCTGCGTTGACCAGGGGCTCGTAAACGGTGATCAGGAGGTCGGCGCAGAAATCCACCATCTTTTCGACGAAGGAGGGCTTTTTAAAGGTTTGCTTCATGAAGAGCTCTTCCCCTACGAAGCGGGCCGCCAGGGTGAAGGGGCCCCAGCAGGTCATGGTGACCAGGTACGTATCGCCTATCTTCTCTTTCACCCTCAGGGTGGCGTCCATAACCGTCTTGACGACGGGATGTTTGAGAACGTCCTGCTTGTCGAGCTTGTCGATGTCTTCTTCGGAATGGACGAAATGTTCGGTCATATCGGGAGCGCCGATTTCCCGGTATTTGATGCCGGCTCCGAACTTCTGGCCGAGGGCTGCAGCATGGAAATTATTGAACCCCGAGCCCACATAGACAATGTCGCTTTTGATCCTTTCCGCCTCGGTGACGCACATGTCCACCATCTTGTCGATATTATGAGAAAGTTCTTCGAAGCTGGTGCCGTAGTCCTTGATGCTCCACATGCCACCGCCGAAGAGGGTCACCGGAACCCTTTCCGGCTTGCCGCCCTCAAACGCCTTTAAGACTGTCTCTCTGGGTGTCATCATGCAGTTTCTTCCTCCTTGGAATGTTTGTTACGCCTGTTTCTCCCGTTTCAGTACCGACAGTGTGTTGATGAAGTCCACCAGCTGATCCACGTCTTCCGGACTCTTTACGAGGGAAAAGTCCCCTCCTGATACATATCCGCCGATGATGATGACGAATACCTCAGGATGAAGGTCCTTTATAATGGTTGCAGCCTCCGCCGCATTAAGTCCCACATCCCTTGAATCGAGGATCACCGCCAGGTAGAGCCTGTCCAGGACACATTTGACCGCTTCAGCGGTATGCTCGCTGGTTTCCACCTGATACCCGGAATCACGGAGAGGGCCGTAAAGTCCCTTGGTAAGCAGGGGGTCCTGGCTGCAAAGCAGGATGCTCTTCTGGCATTCAGTCATAGCGGCATGAGTAAAAGCAAATTCAATGCCATCACGCACTGCCGCACTGAGCTCCGGAACCTGGTACGGGAAAACGGAATCTATCGATTATAACATATTGTAAATGAATAGTTATATTAAAATAGCTTCCGGTGGCGGGGGAGCCGCCCTTCCGGAGGATGCTCCGGCACCGCTGCAGGAGGTGAGGAAACGGGGAAAAATGCCCCTATGGTTTTGGGGAAAAACGCCCCAGCTCCTGGTGAGCTTGTTTTAAACGGGACCTTTTAGGTATACTTTATCCATGAAAACGACAGTGGTATGCGGTCTCCTCGGCTCGGGAAAGACTACGTTCATTCAAGGCTTTCTCAACCAGTTCTCCGAAAAAACGGTGATCCTTGTCAATGATTTTGCCAAGGCGGGCATTGATGGTGAGATCATCTCCATCAGCGGCGTCGAAACCATCGAACTGCCCAGCGGCTGCATCTGCTGCACGCTGAAGTTCGATCTCATCTCCACCATACAGAAGGTGCTGAAGGAATTCAGTCCGGGGCACCTCGTGATAGAGCCGAGCGGTGTCGCAGGTGTTTCAGGAGTACTGGAGGTACTCGATCTCCTCAAGATACATCCTGTTACCGTGGTGGGGGTTATCGACAGCGCGGAGTTCCTGGAATTGTATGAGTCGGGTATGTACGGCAGCTTTTTCGAAGACCAGATCCGCAATTCCGACATCATCCTTATCAATAAGGTGGACCTCGCCCCGGAAGAGGCGATCGAGCGGACCGCCGCGACGGTGGAGGGAATCAACCCCGGCGCCCTTATCTACCGTACGGTGAGGGCGCGGCTGGACGGCCCCCTGCCTGCGGAAGGCACGAGGGGACCCGTGGTGAAAAGCGGTGAACCGGTGGATTTCCAATTCGATACTGTCTCGGTAACTGTGCGAAACGGAGTAGATCTCACCGTGCTGCAGGGTGCTTTCGAGGACATCGCGCGGGGAGAGTACGGCGATGTGGTGCGGGCGAAGGCCCTGATCCAGACCAGTGAGGGGCCTTTCAAGTTCGACCTGGTGTACGGAAAGGTGGATCGGGTCCCCTTCGATACCTCCGTCAGCAGGAGTCGCCTCGTGGTAATCGGCAAGAACCTGAAAAAGGATTCCCTTACGAAGCAGATCGGCGTTCCCCACCTTTTTCTCTGATACCTTCCCATAAGTATCACGATCCTGGATCTCAAGGAATAGCGAAAACCGCTATTCCTTGAGGAAGCGGGCTACGGTTTTTTCACCAGGATTTCTCCGGATATGTCCAAGGGCTTTTTCAGGCTGTCGAAGACGGGGCAGTGGGCAATGACGCGCCGGGCGAGGTCCGTCACTCTGGCCTCTTCTTCAGAGCTTTCGATGGTGAACGCATATTTCAGGTCCTGGAAGCCCGGTGTTACGCTTTCGTCCACCATGAAGAGGCCCCGCAGGTCGAGGGTGCCTTCAACCTCCACGGAAAGTGACCGGACGGAAACTCCCTCGTGCTCGGCGAATTCGTAAAAGGCGGCCTCTATGCAGGCGGCCAGGGCGGAGAGCAGGAGCTCGATGGGGTTCGGCGCGAGGTTGGTGCCTCCGGCCGCCTCACCGTAGTCGGATTTCACCACATGCTCCCTTACTTTTGTCTCCGTATACAGGCCGCGTATGTGCCGGGATGATACTTTTGGCTTATAAATGGCCGCTTCGGGCTTTCTCTTGAAAAACTCTATCCGGGTGGCGACGATTTCTTTCAGGCCTCTCTCCTTCTTCTGTTCCATAGACTGTCTCCTTTGATAAGTAAAAAGTTTATGAACTTATCATTCCAGATTCCGGAGCGAAAACGCAAGGAATGGAGGAGAAGAGGGCATGGAAAAGGAGGAAACAAGAGGGGGACGATGGAGAGATCTGCTATACTTGTTATGATATCGATACCGGTGTCTTGAAAATGCTTTTATAAAGGGAGGAAACGACGGTGTCCGGAAACAATAAACGGGAGTTGGTGGAGAAGGCCAGGGCATTGATGGCGGAGGAGAAGCTGAGTGAGGAGTTGTGCGCGACCATCGAGGAGCAGCGAGGCGGACTGGGGTTCCTTCTGGGTGTCCTGAAAGAGCGGCCCCGCACTTTTAATCCCTACCTCCTGAAAGGGATGTCCGTATACCATGAGCCCTCCGCCATAGACCGGAAGACGGCGGAACTGGCTGCGGTGGCGGCTGCTGCCGCCCTGAGCTGCGAGCACTGCCTCGAAGCGCATATCAACAATGCTGTCGACGAAGGCGCCTCTCTGGAAGAGGTCATGGACGTCCTCCTCGTGGCCGGGGCCATAGCGGAGTCATCTCTCCTCTCCGTAGCCTTCCGGAAATTCAAGCAAAAAGAGGGGAAGATGAAGAGAAAGGGGCAGGAAACGGCCGGCCGGACCGGCGAGAGGTTCTAGGGTGTGCCTGCACGCCCTAATCAATCCCGAATTTCTTTAATTTGAGGTAGAGGGTCTTCCTGTCGATCCCCAGGATCTGGCTTGCCCTGGACTGGTTTCCCTCTGTATCCCTGAGCACCTTCAGGATATACTCTTTTTCCATCTCCTCCAGGGAGGAATAGGATTCATTCTTCCTGAGGGAGGAGGATGCTTCAGGAATCGAGAGGTCCTCCTCTCTCACCTTGTCAGAGTCGCACAGGATCACCGCCCGTTCCACTACGTTTTCCAGCTCTCTTACGTTCCCGGGCCAATGGTAGTCGGCAAGCAGTTCCAGTGCCTTCGGGGCGAAGTCCGTGACGGACTGCGAGAGCTTCTGACTGTACTTCCGCAGAAAGTGCCGGGCGAGTTCTGGAATGTCCTCTTTTCTCTCCCGCAGCGGGGGAATGTTGATATTGATGACATTCAGGCGGTAGTAGAGGTCCTGCCGGAAGCTCCCTTCCCGGATCAGATGGGTAAGGTCCTTGTTCGTGGCGGCGATGACCCGCACGTCGACCTTCAGCGCCTTGTTTCCTCCCACTCTCCTGAACTCCCCGGAATCGAGGAAACGCAGGAGCTTCGCCTGGAGTCCGATGGGCATTTCCCCGATCTCATCGAGAAAAAGGGTCCCTTTGTCCGCCACCTCGACGATGCCGTACTTCATCTGGTGGGCGCTGGTGAAAGCACCCTTTTCGTGGCCGAACAGCTCCGATTCGATGAGGTTTTCCGACAGTGCCGCGCAGTTGAGGGCTGTAAAAGGGGCATGGCTCCTCTTGCTGTGGTGCCATATGGTGCCGGCGACGAGCTCCTTCCCCGTGCCGCTCTCCCCGTGAATGAAGACGCTGGAGTCCGTGGGGGCGATCTTCCGGATAAGGGTGAGAATATCCCTGAACTGCCTGCTCCTGCCGATGAACTCGAAGCCGGTCTCCTTGCGCGCAAGCTCCTGTTCGAGGAGGATGCTCTTTATCTTCAGCCGCCGGTACTCGTACGCCCTGTTGATGACAACGATCAGTTCGTCGAGCTTGTATGGCTTGCTGAGGTAGTCGTATGCACCGTTTTTCATGGCCTCCACCGCTGTCTCCACCGCCGCCTTTCCGCTGAGGACGACGATGGCGGGGGTTGCCGGGTCGTTCTTCACCTTTTTCATGAACTCGATGCCGTCGAGGCCCGGCATGACGATGTCGAGGAGCACCACATCGTAGGCAGTGTCCTTGAGCAGGGAGAAGCCCGTCTCCCCGTCCCCTGCGGTTTCCACGGAGAAGCCTTTCCGCGTAAGCTCTTTTTTCAGGAGCCTCCTGAACGGCTCTTCGTCATCGATGGCGAGTATCCTGATCATTTTTTCCTCTGTTCGTCCTTCCGCGCGGGCAGCCTGATAAAGAACGTGGTTCCTTTTCCCTCCTCGCTGGATACGTCGATGCCGCCCCCGTGCTCCTCAACGATCTTGTGGCAGATGGAAAGCCCGAGGCCGGTCCCCTCGCCCACGGGCTTCGTGGTGAAGAAAGGGTCGAAGATTTTCCCGATGATATCGGCGGGAATACCGGCTCCGGTATCCTTTATGGAGACACGTATCCAGGCCGTGTCCGCTTTCCACGTGCCGGGTGAGTCCTGTGTCGCTTCGGTCTTTATGGTGATGCTCCCCCGCTCCGGGGTGAAGTACATGGAATTGATCAGGATGTTCATGAAGAGCTGCCGCAGCGTGCCCGGTTCCGCATGGATCTTGGGCACGCCACGGTCGAGCTGGAGCTCGATGTTGTGTTTGAGCCTCTTTGCGCGGTAATTGACAAGCAGAATGACCTCCTTGATCAGCTCGTTGATGTCGATCTCCCTGCAGATGCCGCCGGACGGCCGCGCAAAGTCCAGCAGGGTCCTGAGGATTCCCTTGCACCGGAAAATTTCGTTATGGATCGTCTGGAGGTATTCGGGGAAGTCTTCGAATTCTTCCTGTTCGAGAAGAGCTTCGCTCTTTGCCCGGTCGAGAAGTGCCTCGGAATATCCCGCGATAATGCCGAGGGGGTTGTTGATCTCGTGGGCGATGCCGGCGACGAGAGTGCCCAGGGAAGCCATTTTGTCGGCGCGTATCAGCTGCTGTTCGAGCTTCTTCTGCGGAGTGACATCTTTCAGGTAGTGCACGACGGCGTAGAGTTCCCCCTCCTCGTCGGTGAGGGGATAGGTCCAGAAATAGAAAATTCCCCCTCCTGCTCCCCGCAGTTCCATGAAGGAAGGCCTCTTCGCAGTGGAGGCATCGGTGCAGAGTTCCCCGCCCCCGGAGACGCCCAGCTTTGCGAGAATTTCTCCGCAGGAGCTTTCCATGATCTCCACGACGGAGAAGCCCGTCTTGAGCAGCAGGACCTTATTGGCCCGCAGCACGCGCTGTTTTTCGTCCTCGATCCATACCATATCGGCAATGGCGTCAAAGGTCTTCTCCCACTCCTTCTTTTCTTTGGAGGCCTTTTCGAAGAGAGCCGCGTTTTCGAGGGCGATGGAGATGTGTTTGGCCACAGGACGCAGGATCTCCATGCTCCGCGCCGTATAGCGGTGCGGCTCCGTGCTGTCGAGGTTGAAGACGCCGAGCATCTTGTCCCGGAAAAGGGGAATGCTTATGGTGGAGCGGATCCCCTCGTTCAGCAGCTTCCTGTCGAGGGGGAATTCTATCTCTTCGCGGAGGTCGCGGTTGATCCACGGGCGGTTGTTTTGTATGGCCCATCCGGCACTGGTGCCGCTCAACGGCGCCTTCACTCCCTTCGTCAGGATCGTTTTCATGTCGGTGTCGAGGGCGAAGATGATCAGATTCTTGTCCCGTTCGTTGAAGAGGAGGAGACTGGCCCTGTCATAATTGATGAGCTTCCGTATCTCCGCTACCATGATACGGAAGACGGTGCCGATGCTGAGGCTGGAGTTGATGATCCCGCTCAGTTCGTTGATGAGCTCGATCTGGCGCATCTTGTCGCGGAGCTGCGCAATGAGCCGCGCATTCTCGAGCGCCACCCCGAACTGGTTGCCGATGACGGCGAGGAGCTGCATATCCATGGAGGTGAAATAGGACGGGCCCCTGTTCGAGACGGCGAGGACGCCGAGGATATCTCCCTGCGACGACATGATGGGCACCCCTGCCATGCTTTCCATTCCCTCCTCCGTGACGGGCACACGGGGGTCCTCGGAAGATCTCTTCACCAGGAGCGGCCTGCGGGAGGTGAGGACTTTTCCGCTGAGGTTCTGGCCAGGTTTCAGTATCCTGATGCGCTCCAGCATGGCCGGCGAAAAATTTCTCTGCGCCGCCAGGCGAAGGACGCCTGCATCCTCATCCACATGGTGTATCCAGCCTTTGTCCGCGCCCATGAGAGAGATGAGCATGTCGATGGTCTCGTACATTATCCTGTCGATATCCCTGTTCCGGGTGAGAATCTTTGCGAAGGTGTTGAAAATGGAGAGCTCTTTTGTCCTCTGAGAAGCCCTCTGCTGGAGTCTTTTCCGCCCGGAGATGTCCTGCACCACCACAAGCTTCCGGTCGGGACGGGTGTACGGCAGGAGAGAGAGACTGGCGGAGAAGAGGTCCCCGTTTTTCTTCCTGCAGAGCACCTCGCAACTGGTCCCTCCCCCCCCTTCCCCTGAAGGGCAGGGATAAAAGAGATGCTCCGTCCCGACGTCTTGTTTCGCGCTCCGGTTGGAGCCGGGATCGGGAGGCCGGAAGAGGAGATGGGAAAGGTTTTTTCCTTCAATTTCTCCGGGAGCATAGAGGAAAAGGCTGCAGACGGTCGTATTGGGGGAGAAGATGGTGAGGCGCCCGTCGATGACGAAGGCGGGGGTGCTGAGCAAGTCGAAGGTCTTCAGCATGATGTCGGACATATTGTTGGGCAACACGGAATCCATTCATTATTATATCACGAAGGTTTTTTCTCCTGTCTTCCGCGGTTGCCCACAGGGCTCTGAAAGGCCTTGTGGTATGATCCTGATATGCTATAATTAATCTGTTATTCTCATGGAGGCTACCAGGAGCTTCCGCTTTTTCCGGGTAGGCTTCGACAGTATATCTGTATCATAAACAGAGAGCGCGGGGATTTATTGCTGGAACTTTTTAAACAGATACGGTGGCAGGATTTTATCGACATCCTTCTCGTCTCCCTCATCCTGTACCGCCTCCTCCTGATTATCAAGGGCACCAAGGCTGCACAGATGCTCGTGGGTCTGGGCGTCCTCCTCGTGGCATCCTTTTTCTCGAAGTATCTCCAGCTCTATACCATGGATTGGATTATCCAGAGCTTCTGGTCGCAGGTGGTGATCGCGCTGATCGTCCTTTTTCAACCCGAGATACGGCGCGCCCTCGCCCAGATGGGGGAGTCCTCCTTTCTCCAGAACTTTACCTCTGCGGAGGAGCTGAAATCCCTCGAGGAGATTGTAAGGGCGTCCATTGCGCTGGCGAACAGGAAGATAGGGGGCCTGATCGTTATTGAGCGGGAAATAAGCCTCAAGGACTATGTGGAGATCGGCA
>JADLDZ010000139.1 GCA_020846375.1 Nitrospirales bacterium
GGAGAGGACAATGAATTTTATTGATAATCCTATTTCTTCCGCTGCCGGAGCGGAGAATAAACAGTGACAACCGTCTGATGCAGAAAGATATCGTCGGAAACGGCGAATTCATGGATAACGGGAAGTTCCTTTATCCTCTCCCTGATAAAGGCGGGGAGCTCTCTTACGGGGTGCTCGGAAATGACCGCCACCGGAACCGGATCCTCCACGGCGCCAGAGTAGGTATAGTACGGAGGGTTCCGGTATTCCCAGGTGAAGCGGAAGGGGGAGACGGCCCTGACCTCGGGAGGCGGCTGCGGACCGGGCAGAGGCGCAAAGCGGATCTCTTTCCGTGTGTACAGGTCGAGGAGGGGGACGGATACGATGGGATTCAGTACGGGGGCCTCATAGGGAAGGACAAACACCTCGCACTTCCTGCCCGGTACGGTGTCGAGAAACTCTCCCGCGCTTTTCAGATTGATGCCGCTTATTGACTGCAGGAAGGGGCGATAGGCAAAGAGCGCAATCACGAGAGAGCAGGTCATGGCACAAAGGGCGGCAAACTTCCGCATTCCCCCATCCCGTATCTCCCGGAGCCCATAGGAGGCCATGAGCGCGAGCATCGGGAATGCCGGAATGCCATAGCGGATTCTCCTGATCTGGAAGAGAAAGAGAAGGGCTACGAGCCAGAAGGCTATCAGGTAGGTAAGGTCCCTTTTCCGCAGGGCCGCAAAAACGGACCCTGCGGCTGCGAAGGTGACGAAAGGGTGCACCTGGAAAAGAAAGGTGGAGACATAACTCTCTCCCCATCTCTTCAGCCCCGGTTTTTGATAGAGAGACAACAGATTCAGCTGGTCCGCAACGACGCCCGCTTTCAGCAGCACTGCCCCTCCGGCAAGCAGTATGAAGAAGAGGAGGGTGAAGGACAGGCGCCGGAGCCTTTCCCTCTCCTCCCCTGTCGCACGGCCCTGGAGCACGAGGACGCCCCCTGCAATGCAGAGAACGGAAAGCATCATCCAGAGGGAATACTTGGAAAAGAAGGCGAGAAAAGCGGTGAGAGCGGCAAGAGGAACCCACTTCCCACCGCACCGTATCCCCTTGAGGAGAGTGAAAAGGGAAAGCAGGAGGAAAAAGGCGGAAGGGATATCCACCATCATGAGAGGGACCTGGGTAAAGAGGTACGGGATGCCGAGAAGGGAGATGCCTGCGTGGATGCCGGCCTCTTTATCCCAGAGCTCCCTGCCGGTCCGGTAGGTCAGCACCACGGTGAGCGCAAAGAGAGTGGCGGTGAAGATTTGTATCGCTATCCTCTCCTCCCCGAAAACGGAGAACAGGAGGCCGTAAAGGAAGGGGATGAGGGGCATGTCGGTCCAGGCGGGGAGGGCATTCCCCCACTCTCTGAGGAAGTACCCTGCTCCATAGACGCTCAGATGTTTCGCCTGGGTGAAGTACCGGGAGGCGTCCACAATGACTTCCGGCTCTTTCCAGAAGAGGGCGGAGGCGCCGAAGGCGACGCTGAAGAGGAATAGAGAGGGAGCGCGTTCGGGAAGAGGGCTCCTCGAAAGGAGGAAGGCAAGCACGATCCCGCCGAGGAGCAGGAGGACTATCCGGACGGCATCGGCGCCCTCGAAAACCCATTCCCAACTGGTGAGCCGGTTATCGTCGAGGGTGCGGAGCGAGAAGGGCAGGAGGAAGCAGAGCAGGGCCAGAAGGGAGACGAGCAGGAAAGAAGTGTTTCTGCTGACGGTTTTCAGTGTTGTGCCTTTCTCCTCAACTTTGGTTTCACGCTGCAGAGAGACTACCAGGAGATGACTCTGTCACAGGAAAAGATGGCATCGACGATGCTCTCATACGGCTTTTCTTTCCGGCCGCCTGCCGGGTTTTCCCGCCGGGAGAGGTCGATCACCTGCAGTTCGTGGCGCTCCGATTGCGCCTGCATAACGGCATCGGAAAGGGGAGTGGGGCCATCGTTCAGTAGATGAAGAATTTTCATGCAAACACACCCTAAAGCACGATTACTCTGTCCGACTTATTTACCATGAGCGCATTGTCATACTGACTGCCGCAGACGATCTCTCCGCTGATCCCCTCACGGTCGACCTGGAATCTTATTGCATCGAAGTCGCAGAAGCTCATGGAGACGCATCCTTCCGCACACAGGTTCCTGATGTCCGGCACCCGGAGGAGGCGCGTCCCGCTGTCCATGAAGAAAATAACGACCTCGTGCCCCTTCGAAAGGGCAGCCCTGGTGATTCCGGCCAGATCGTCCGGATGCCTGTCCGTATTCACGAAAATACCGAGTTTCATTTCTCCCGGCTACTCCTTTCTGTTCTGCGCACAATCGGGGAATACGGAGTACGCTTTCCATTCAAATCCAGTGTGGGGATAGTTTAATTTCCCCCAAATCAGGGGGAAATGTCAATGTGCGGGAGAGGGCACAGACAGACAGAGTAAAAAAAGAGGGTGGCCCCTTCGCCCCTTACCGAAGGATGCCTGCGCAGTAGAAATACGGCGCGTATACGACCTATAATAACGGTAGACAGAAGGTGCGACGGA
>JADLDZ010000140.1 GCA_020846375.1 Nitrospirales bacterium
CGGCATTTTTTCTCCCTGGAAGAGGCGCCCTGCTGAAAAGGCGCCGGTACTGTTTTAATTATAACATAGCGCTTGAATTCTTAAAAAAAATCCATTAAAGTTGTAGGTAGTTTGGCCGCTCGCGGGGAGCAGCGGGCGAGCGGCGTTTATCCGGGCCTTGCATGGAGGAGGTATGGTGAACAAAGGGCAAAGTCTTCAGGACAGCTTTCTCAACCACCTGCGCAAAGAGAGGATCCCCGTCGTGGTCTATCTCACCAACGGGGTGCGATTAAGAGGGGTCATCAAGGGATTCGACAGCTTTGTCATCATGCTGAAGGAATCCAATGAACAACTGATTTACAAACACGCCGTTTCCACCATCGTCCCCGAAAGGAGCATGGATTTCAAGATGGAGCCGTCCGAAGCACACTGACTTCCCATGCAGAATTTCAGAAATCCCCTGCCCACTGCTGATATAATAATTGAATACCGCAACGGAATCATCCTGATCCGGCGGAAGAACCCCCCTCACGGCTGGGCTCTGCCGGGGGGCTTTGTCGATTATGGAGAGAGCCTCGAGGCCGCTGCGGTCCGGGAGGCGATGGAAGAGACCGGCCTCGCAGTGGAGCTGGCACGCCAGTTTCACACCTACTCCGATCCAGGCAGAGACGAACGGTTCCATACCATCACGACGGTGTTTATCGCCGCCGCCGGGGGAGAAGCCCGTGCAGGGGATGATGCAGCGGGGATCGGAGTGTTCACCAGGGATACCCTGCCGGAGAATATTGTCTTCGACCACAGGGCGATACTCAACGATTATTTCAGCGGGAGGTATTAGATAATGCTGCAGTCCATGAGGAAGCATGCGCGGTTCTTCTATTTTCTCTTCTTCATCGTCATTCTCTCCTTCGTTTTCTGGGGGGTGGGGACGGTTGATCAATCTTCGCAGGGGACCGTGGCGGAGGTAGGCAAGGAGAAGATCACCGCCGATGAATACTGGAGGGCCTATGAGTCGATGAGGGAAAACCTGCGGAATTCACTCAAGGGCCAGCTTACGGAAGAGATGGAAAAGGGCATGAAGCTCAAGGAGGTCGCCCTGAACAGCCTCATCGAGGAGAAGGTGCTGCTCGCCTCCGCCCGTGAGCTGGGCATTACCGTATCCGACAAAGAGCTGCAGGAAGCCATTACCGGAGACTCTCGCTTCATGAGGGACGGCCTGTTCCGGCAGGACGTCTATTTCAAGACCCTGGACCTGAACAGACTGACGCCCGAGATGTTCGAGAATTCCGTCCGTCGGCAGCTTCTGCTCATGAAGATGAAAAGGTTGATCGTCGCTTCCGCGGGGGTGACTCCCGCAGACATGCCCACGGCTGCGCAGGAGAAGACGGAAGAGGAAAGGAAAGCTGCCGAGGCCGCCCGGATGCAGGCCATGGAGAGGACGGGAGCCGCGATACGGTCCTATGTGGACGGCCTCAAGCAGAAAATGCACGTGAAGGTCGATACGCAGTTCCTGTCCTGACCGGACGCCCACTGGGAACAGTGCACGGATTCCACTGCTTCCCCCGCGGGAGGCGGGCGGGAGAGTTCATTCTTCAGGGGAAAACATGGTATACTTTTATTCAAAATTTCAGAGGGGTTAGGAAATGCTGGAAGATACATTGCCTCTTGGATTGACCTTCGATGATGTCCTGCTTCTGCCCGCCAAATCCGATGTCCTGCCGAGGGATTCGGATATCCATACCCGGCTGACCAGGAACATCATCCTCAATATCCCCATCATCAGCGCCGCCATGGACACGGTGACCGAGGCGAAGCTCGCCATGGCCGTGGCGCGGGAGGGAGGACTGGGAATCATCCACCGCGCCATGTCCCCGCAGAAGCAGGCCCTCGAAGTGGATAAGGTCAAGAAATCAGAGAGCGGGATGATCGTCGACCCCATCACCATCGCCCCTGACGCGCTCATCTCCGAAGCCCTGGCCCTGATGGAAAGGTACCGCATATCGGGCGTTCCCGTCACCCTCAAGGGAAAACTGGTGGGGATCCTGACCAACAGGGACCTGCGGTTCGAGACCAACGTAAACAAGAAAGTCTCGGAGGTGATGACGAGGGAGCGGCTCATCACCGGACCGGTGGGAACCACCCTCGACGAGGCGAAGGAAAAGCTCCACGAGTATAAGATAGAGAAGCTTCCCATCGTGGACGACGACTTCAACCTGAAGGGGCTTATTACCATCAAAGATATTGAGAAGAAAAAGAAATTCCCCAGGGCGTGCAAAGACCGGATGGGAAGGCTCCGGGTGGGCGCTGCGGTGGGAGTGGGAGAGGATGCCCTCTACCGGGTGGAGCTCCTCGTGAAGGCGGGCGCCGATATTATCGCCATCGACACTGCCCACGGCCACTCGCAGGCGGTAATCAGCACGCTCAAGGAGATAAAAAAGAACTTCGCCATCGACGTCATTGCGGGGAATGTCGCCACGGCCGAGGGGACGCGGGACCTTATCAAGGCCGGCGCCGACGCCATCAAGGTGGGGATCGGCCCCGGCTCCATCTGTACCACGAGGATCGTCGCGGGAGCCGGCGTCCCCCAGTTGACCGCCATCAAAGGCTGCTATGAGGTCTCCTCAAAGTCGAATATCCCGCTCATTGCCGACGGCGGCATCAAATACTCGGGAGACGTGACCAAGGCCCTGGCGGCGGGAGCCCACTGTATCATGATCGGAAGCCTCTTTGCCGGGACGGACGAGTCCCCCGGCGAGATCATCCTCTACCAGGGCAGGAGCTACAAGGTATACCGGGGGATGGGCTCCCTGGGCGCCATGGAGCAGGGCGCCAAAGACCGGTACGGGCAGGAGGGCATCGAAAAGGAGAAACTGGTCCCAGAAGGCGTGGAAGGGAGGGTTCCGCACAAAGGACCTGTTGCACAGAGCATCCATCAGTTGGTGGGAGGGCTCCGCTCCGGAATGGGCTACTGCGGCTGCAGCACCCTCGATGACTTGAGAAAGAACGCCCGGTTCATCCAGATTACCAATGCTGGGTGGAAAGAGAGCCATGTCCACGACGTCATTATCACCAAAGAGGCTCCCAATTATCGGATAGAACAATAAAAGACAGAGATAAAACAGAATAAGACAGGGTGAGACAGAGTAAGACAGAATGAGGCAGGGAAAGAGAGAGATAAAACAGAATAAGACAGAGAACTGCTGTTTTCTTTTTTCTGTCTTGCCCTCTTCTACTCTGTTTCATCCTGTCTCACTCTGCCGTTATCTTTCTCACTCTGTTTTATGCTGCCGTTAAAGGATATGGAAGACAACAATAAAATATTGGTTCTCGACTTCGGTTCGCAGTATACCCAGCTTATCGCCCGGAGGATCCGGGAGGGGAAGGTCTATTCCGA
>JADLDZ010000141.1 GCA_020846375.1 Nitrospirales bacterium
GGGCGGAACTCGTCCTTCCCGCCGCCACTTTCGCCGAAGACGATGGCACCCTGGTGAATAACGAGGGCCGCGCGCAGCGCTTCTATCAGGTGTTTCCCGCGGGACACGGGGTGCAGGAGAGTTGGCGATGGGTCCGGGACATCATGCATGTCACCCGGCGGGAGGAGGCGGGGAAGTGGAAAGGGCTGGACGATATCGGCGCCGCCCTTGCCGGAGCTCTGCCCGTATTCGGGAAGGTTACGGAGACCGCCCCGCCTGCGACTTTTCGCGTTGCGGGCAGGAGAATACCACGGCAGCCCCACCGGTACAGCGGCCGCACCGCCATGTTCGCCGACAGGACAGTGCATGAGCCGAGGCCCGCGGCCGACCCTGACTCGCCCCTCGCCTTCACCATGGAGGGATACGAAGGACAGCCCCCCGCTCCCCTGATCCCCCGCTTCTGGGCGCCGGGATGGAACTCGATCCAGTCCCTTACCCGCTTCCAGGAGGAGGTGGATGGTCCGTTGCGCGGGGGAGATCCGGGAAAGAGGCTCATCGAGCCGCCTGCAGGAGTTGAAGCGCCTGCAGCGGGCGCTGTGCCGGAGGCTTTTCTTCCGCGAAAGGACGAATGGCTGCTGCTTCCCCTTTATCACGTTTTTGGCTCCGGGGAGCTGAGTGTCCTTTCCCCCGGAATCGCCGAATTGGTGCCTTCCCCCTATCTTGCCCTCCTTCCGGAAGATGCGGCTGCGCTGGGAGTGCAGGAGGGGGAGGAGGCGGAAGTGCTCTGCAACGGATCTCTGTATCGTGCGCCGGTCCGGTACCAGCCCTCTCTTCCAAAAGGGGCCGTCGGGGTACCGGCAGGACTGCCGTATGGGTTGACGGGGGGCTTTGCGGGAGGGGAGCTCCCCGCATGGGGGAGAATTGCGGTCCCCGGGAGGAAGCAATGATCGAGATCGTCAGGCATCTGGTGATCATTTTCGGGTTACTTTTCGTCCTCACCACGGTGAGCGCGGGTCTCATCTGGCTTGAAAGGAGGCTTCTCGCCCTCTGGCAGGACCGGTACGGCCCCAACCGTGTGGGGCCCTTCGGGCTGCTGCAGGTGGCGGCGGACATGATCAAGATCTTTGCGAAGGAGGACTGGATCCCCCCCTTCGCCGACAAGCCCGTTTTCGTCATCGCGCCGACGATCATCATGGTCGCGACATTCCTTTCCTTTGCCGTGATTCCTTTTACCCCGGGGATCGAAGTAGTGAGCCTCGATATCGGGCTGCTCTTTTTCCTCGCCATGTCTTCGCTGGGAGTCTACAGCGTGGTGCTGGCGGGCTGGTCCTCCGACAACAAGTATTCTCTCCTGGGAGGGATACGGGCCGCAGCGCAGATGCTGAGCTACGAAGTGTTCATGGGACTCTCCCTCATGGGGACGGTCATGCTTGCCGGGTCGTTCAACATCAGGGATATCGTGGAGGCGCAGCGCGGGCTCTGGTTCTGCATTCCCCAGTTTTTCGGCATGGTGGTATTTTTCATCGCCGGGGTGGCGGAAACGCACCGCCTGCCCTTCGACCTCCCTGAATCGGAGAACGAGCTGGTGGCCGGCTTCCATACGGAGTATTCGGGGATAAAGTTCGGGATGTTCTTCGTGGGCGAGTACCTTGGCATCACCCTCATTTCAGCGCTCATCACCGCCCTCTTCTTCGGAGGGTGGCTCGGGCCGCTGCTCCCCCCGGTGGTCTGGTTCGCCCTGAAGACCTTCTTTTTCATCTGTCTCTTCATTCTTCTCCGGGCGACGTATCCCCGCCCGCGCTATGACCAGCTCATGGCGTTCGGCTGGAAGGTAATGCTCCCCGTGGCATTGCTGAACCTGGTGGTAACCGGCGGCATTCTGCTGGCAAAGGGGGCATAGGAGGAACGATGCTCAGTATGCTCCGTGCGGCATGGCTTGTCTTTCTCCATATGTTCCGCAAACGGGAGACCGTGCAGTACCCTGAAGAGAGGCGGCCTCTGCCCGCGCGGTGGCGCGGGCGTATCATCCTCTCCCGTGACCCCGACGGGGGGGAGCGCTGCGTGGCGTGCTACCTCTGCGCGGCGGCATGCCCGGTGGACTGCATCTCCCTCCAGGCGACGCAGGACGAAAGCGGGAGGCGGTACCCGGAATTCTTCCGCATCAACTTTTCCCGCTGCATCTTCTGCGGCTTTTGCGAGGAGGCCTGTCCCACGTACGCCATCCAGCTCACTCCCGATTACGAGATGAGCGAGTATATGCGTCATGCGCTGGTCTACGAAAAAGAGGACCTCCTCATCAGCGGGCAGGGGAAGTACCACGGGTACAATTTCTACAGAGTGGCGGGCATGGCTATCGGGGGAAAGGACAAGGGAGAGGCGGAGAACGAGGAGCCGCCGGTGGACGTCAGGAGCCTGACGTTGTAGAGTGCTCTCACCGGTGCAGGTGTGGTGCACCCTCACCCTCCCTCCTGAAGGGGGAGGGAAATACTTTTGGCAAACCCCTCTCCTGACCGTCGGGTGTAAGGTTTTTTTTAAAGACCCTCTCCCCTTGGGGGGAAGAAGGCTCTTTTAAAGAATCTTCCCGGCGAGTGGGTAAGGGATCTTCTCAGGAATCCCCTCTCCCCTTGGGGGAGAGGGATAGGGAGAGGGGTAAGGAGGAAGTATGGTCGGCATTTTCTATCTTTCCGCCGTTGTGGCGGTTCTCTCCACCGTCCTCATGCTCACGAGGCAGCATGTGGTGCATGCGCTCCTCTACCTGATCGTGTCGCTGCTGGCGGTGGCGTTGGTCTTTTTTTCTCTCGGAGCCCCCTTTGCAGCGGCGCTGGAGGTGATTATCTATGCGGGGGCGATCATGGTGCTCTTCGTTTTCGTCGTCATGATGCTCAACCTGGGGCCGGGGAGCGGTGACCCCGCCGGGGAGCTCAGGGGCTTCTCTCAATGGATCGGCCCCCTGCTGCTGGCGGCGGTCCTCCTGCTCGAACTGCTCTACGCGGTGCGGGAGATGGCTGTTGCCCCGACAGGACAGGGGGTCATCGGCCCGAAGGCGGTGGGGATCGCACTGTACGGCCCCTACCTGCTCGGGGTGGAGATGATATCGTTCCTGCTGCTTGCGGGGCTCGTGGGCGCCTACCATCTCGGGAGGCGCGGAGGAGGAGAAGAGTGAGACCGTCGGGAGGGAGAGAGAGATGAGCGCGGTTCCCCTGGAGCATGGCCTGATCCTTGCAGGAGTCCTTTTCCTTCTTGGTTTCTTGGGCGTGCTGGTGCGCCGCAACATTCTTTTCATGTTGATGTCGGTGGAGGTCATGCTGAATGCGGCGGGGCTCGCCTTTATCACGGCCGGGTCCCGGTGGGGGCAGCCGGACGGGCAGGTGATGTTCCTGTTCA
>JADLDZ010000142.1 GCA_020846375.1 Nitrospirales bacterium
ATCCGGGCCGATGAGGGTGAAGTGTGCCTTGATAAAGCCGATCTGGAAGTCGAAGACCTCGGGCGGGACATTCAGTTGGTACCTCCTGCTGAACTCGCCGGGTGAGGGTGACACATCGTGGTAGACGAAGACGGTGAGGGCGGACTCCAGGCTGCTGCTCCGGACCATCCCCAGGAATGTGCCGATGGCCGTTGCCTTTGCGCTTTTCAGCATATGCCTGACGCGCGGGTACCGGGAAAGAAAATGCTTCAGGCCTTTCACGCCCGGAATTCCTTCCCGCAGTAATCCCCTCCCGCCGCCGGGGAATGTTTTTTCTCCGGATGCATTATGCGTGTTTGCATCGGTATACTATTCATGAAAGCAGTATTATATTTCAGTATGCCGTTTAAAGCAATGTATCTATTGGAGATATGTCGGAGGTGACTGCGTGAAAGTTCTGGTTACGGGCGGAGCCGGCTACATAGGGAGCCATGTGGTGAAGCTCCTCGGGGAAAGCGGACATGAAGTGCTGACCTATGATAATCTTGCCACGGGCAATGAATGGGCGGTGCTGTACGGTACGCTCGTAGTTGCCGATCTGGCTGACCGGGAGAGGCTCCGCACCGTTATCCGGGAGTTCAGGCCCGATGCCGTCATGCATTTCGCGGCTTCCATTGTTGTGTCGGAGAGTATCCGGGACCCGTTGAAATATTACTCCAACAACACGACAAATACCCTGCAGCTCCTGGAAGTGCTGCGGGAATTTGCCGTCAAGCGGTTCATTTTCTCCTCCACGGCGGCTGTGTATGGCATTACAGAGGAGACCCTGGTTACGGAAGAGACTCCCTTGCGTCCCATCAATCCGTACGGTATGTCGAAGATGATGGTGGAGCATATTCTGGCGGACCTGACCCGAGCAGACCCCCTCTTCCGCTATGTTTCGCTCCGTTATTTCAATGTCGCCGGGGCCGACGGGGAAAATCGCATCGGTCAGGCCTACAGGGAATCGACGCATCTGATCACGCGGGCATTGAAGACAGCCAAAGGGGAGTTTGAAAAGCTCCGTATCTTCGGGACCGACTATCCCACCCCCGATGGGACCTGCGTGCGGGATTATATCCACGTAAACGACCTCGCCGATGCCCACCTGCGCGCCCTCGACTACCTTGAGAACGGCGGCGGCAGCGCGGTGTTCAATTGCGGATACGGCCGCGGCTATTCGGTGCGGGAGGTGGTGAGAACCGCCCGGGAGGTGACGGGTGTCGCTTTTCCTGTCGAAGAGGCGGAGCGGAGGGAGGGAGACCCGCCTGCCCTTGTCGCCGGCAACGAAAAAATCAAGAGGGAGTTGTGCTGGATGCCGCGGTACGACGACCTGCGGTATATCGTCAGGACAGCGTGGGAATGGGAGAAGAAGCGGTAAGCGTGTGCACTGTCCCTGCACGGAAGTCCTTTGCTTTTTGCTTACAGTATGGATACAGGGCAGGCAGGCACACCCTAGCCCTCCAGCAGCCCTTCCGAGCTCTTCGAGAGGCGCTCGATGAGCTTGTTCAGGAACACCTTGTGGAAGCGGAGCTGGCAGGCGGGAGATATCTGCCCGATGACGGTATCGTTGACCTCCAGCAACACCACGTCGGAAACGGAGACGATATCGGCCGCCCTCTTCGCACCGGTAAGATATCCGATCTCGCCGAAGCAGTCCCCCTTCTTCAGCAGGGCGGCTTCCCGCTCCCCCTTCCGGACTGCCGCTTCTCCCGAGACGATGATGTAGAAGGTGTTGTCGATGTTCCCTTCGGTGATGATCCGCCGGTCCGGGGGAAACTCCCTCCAGGAGATGACGTTCAGGACCTCCCGGAGCTCCGAGTCGTGGAACTCTCTGAAGAAGTCCAGGGAGCGCAGTACGGTGAACCGCTCGCGGTGGTTCATCTCCACTTCCGTATAGTTGATGGTGATCGAGGTCAGCCTCAGGTCGGAGGCGAAGTGCGTCCCCGCCTTGTAGCGCTCCGCGGTCTTCTTGCTGAGGGCTTTCATCACGATCACTTCGAGGGCCTTGGGAATATCGGAGCGGTAGAAGCGCAGGGGTTCGGGATCGTGGTACAGCACCTTGCGGATGATGCTGGAGAACGTGGAAGCATGGAAGGGCGACCTTCCGGTGAGCAGTTCGTACATGACCGCACCCAGGGAGAAAAGGTCTGTCTGGCAGGTCAGCGGCTCCTCCCGCACCTGTTCCGGGGACATGTAACAGGGTGAGCCCATCAGGCCCATTATCTGGGTCTGGGTCTCGTCCGCCCTGATCGTCTGTGCGATGCCGAAATCACCGATCTTCACTTCGAGGTCCCCGGTGAGCAGGAGGTTGCCGGGCTTGATGTCCCGGTGGATGACGCCGAGCCGGTGGGCGTAGTCGAGGGCTTTGCAGCACTTGAAGATGATTTCCACCACTCTTTCGACCGGGAGCAGGCTCTCGACGCGACAGAATTCCTTCAGGGTCCTGCTCCCCCCGGCATACTCCATGACGATGTAGCAGCGGCCGTCATCGATGCCTGCATCATGGACGGCCAGCACATTGGGATGGTCGAGCATCCCGGCGATGCGGGCCTCGTTGAAGAACATCTTCCGGTATTTTTTCCTGCATTCTTCGTCGTGATGGTTCCCTTCCGCCGCGACCTTGATCGCGACGGGGCGGTTGTTGTAGGGATCGTGTCCGAGATAGACGACACCCATTCCCCCCTGGCCCAGCTTCTCCAGCACCTCGTATTTGCCGATATGCTTCGGCGGCGACTGCGTCATGGCCTGTTCCCTACTCCCTGAGGTAGAATTGCATTTTCAGCCTGCCCACTTCGACGATATCCCCGTCCTTCAGGTTGTGGCGCTCGCCGATCCTGGTCCCGTTCACCCTGACCGCCGCATTTCCCACGGGGTTGATGAAGTACCCTTCCCTCCTCCGGTTGACCAGCGCGGCAACCCTGGGGGCGAACAGGCCTTTCAGCCGTATCCCGGCATCGACGCCCTTGCCGATCGTGGTGACCCTGTCCCTCAGCTCGAGCTCCGGCCTGTCCGGGGATCCCGCGACAACGAGAAAGCATCCCTGCTTCTCCACCCGCGGGGCCGCTTCCCCGGGTTCGGGCATATCGTGCAGCATCCTCTGCTGCACCCGCGAGTCGAGCACCAGGGTCTCGTCTCCCCTGGCCGGCCGCGGCACCGCGGCAGGACTGGGCGGGGAGTCGGTTTCCGGGGCATCGAAGCTCAGGAGGTGTCTGCCGATGAGGACGGTATCGCCGTTTCTGAGGGGATGGCGCGCTATCTTCACCCCGTTTACGAAAGTCCCGTTGAGGCTTCCCATGTCCTCGAGGACGAACCGGCCCTCCTCCCTGAAGATTTTCGCATGGAAACCCGAGACGGCGAGATTGTCGATCCGTATGCTGTTCTTGGGCTTTCTCCCGATGGTGACGATCCCGCTGTCGAGCGGCACCTCACTCAGCACTTTATCCTGGAACTTCACCGTAATCCTGGCCATACTCCCTCCTTGTTATTGTACCGCTATGAAAGAGACCGGCTCTTTCGGTATGCATATGCCGCAATCACTGTCACGTTGTCCCTGCCCCCCCTTGCGTTCGCCGCTTTCACGAGGCGGGTGCATGCCAGATAGGGGTCACGGGCGGACCGGAGAGCGGAGAGGATTTCGTTGTCGGGTACCATGGCGGTGAGGCCGTCCGAGCAGAGGAGCACGACATCGCCGTCGGAAAGGGTGAGCTCCGTCAGGTCCGCCTCTACGTCGGGGTCGAGACCGAGCGCCCTCGTCAGGACATGACGCATGGTTTTCTCCTGTACGGCATGGTCCTCGGTAAGCTGTTCCAGGGCGCCCGCCCGCGCAAGGTATACCCTGCTGTCCCCCACGTGGGCGATGCTCAACCGGTTCTTCCGCAGCAGCACCGCAGCGAGGGTGGTCCCCATCCGGTCCCAGCGGAGGTTGCTCCGGGCCGCCTCGTGGATGGTCCTTCCGGCGGACCGTACGGAGTCCCCGAGGAGGGTGGTGTCTGCAGAGAACCCGTTGCGCCCCCGGGGGGGCTGCCTCTTTTCTCCTCTCCTGAAATACTCCCGTATCCCGTCTACGGCCATCCTGCTGGCAACCTCTCCGGAGGAATGCCCCCCTATCCCGTCCGCGACCGCAAGAAGCCGGACATCACTGTCGATGCAGAAAGCGTCCTCATTGACCTCGCGTACGCGGCCGGCGTCGGTCAGCGCTCCCACGACCATCCTGAGCTCTTCGTTCTCGATGACCTCGGACCCTGCGGGCTTCTCTTCCTCCTCTCCTTTCCCCGTGAAGAGGCGCTGTACCAGCATCGCGGCGATGCCTGCCGCCGGAAGGAAAAGAGCATACGTCACTTTCAGCCAATAGCCATGGAGCACGAAAAGGTGGAGCGCTGCCCCGGTCCACGCGATGACGAGGAGCAGGGCGAACCCTATCCGTACGCCCGCATCCCGTCCCGGAGAGCCGAGGAAGAGGGTACCCCCGAGAAGGAACAAAAGAAGCGATTCGAAAGGAAAGGCCCATGAAGGCCGCGTAACATAGGATGCCCCCAGTATCCCGGCAGCCGTTGCCGCGGTGAGGAGAGGAGCGGGGAGCTCCGGCGCAAGAGGGGTACGTACGAACGGCCCTGTTTCCGGCGTGGTTCCCCCCACGATGACAAGCCTATTCCTGAAAGCCCCGGCCGGCACCCGCCCCTTGAGGACATCCGAGAAAGAATAGACGGTGAGAGTGGCGGGATCAGCAGGACCGGTGAGCAGCCTGTACTCGCCAAAGGTGGGTATCTGCCTGTCCCCCAGGCGTAACGCATCCCTCCCGATAGATACGTCCTCCAGGTCATACCTGAGGTACCGGAGGACGAGCTGCAGCGCGAAAGAGGGGACCAGCCTCCGTGCATACGGCAGGAAGAGGGGCTCGCTCCGGATGATGCCGTCGCTGTCGGCGGCATGGTTGGTATGCCCGAGGGCGGAAGCATGCTGTGAGAACTCCCTGAGGGGGAGCAGCACGCCCTGCGCGGAAGAATGCACCGATCCGAAATACGAGAGCGAGCTCTTCATCAGGGAGCCCTCCAGGGGGGTCTCCTGCATTTCATTCCCTCCGCCTCCGCCGAAGACGAGGCGCACCGGCAGCACCACATTGTCCGTTTCAGCAAGGGCTGTGGCGAGGAGGGCATCGTTGTCCAGCCTCTTTTCCGCGTCTTTCAGAGCGGCGAAGACCCGGTTGATGCCGTCCTCCTGCAGGAGGCGGGGGTCACCGGGGAAATTTCTTATGATGTCCCGTATTTCCTGCAGACCCGGGTTCGTGTCCTTTGCGGAATAGAGGAGCTCGACGCCGATCACGCGCGCCCCGTATTCGTGCAGGCGATGCAGCAACAGGCCGACAGAGGCGCGGGGCCACGGCCAGGGGCCCATCCGGCGCAGGCTTTCCCTGTCGACGGCCACGACCACAACGGGGGAGGAAATGGCCTTTCGGCATAGCGCGGCGCGAAGGTCGTATGTCTTGCGTTCGAGTGCTTCCAGGGGATATGTTTCAAAAAAGGACGCAACAAACAGGGAGAGTGTCAGGATGCACCCCGCGAAGAGAAACGGAACGGATGATTTCATCTGAATAGTGGGGAGTCGCCTCTACTATCCTATAAAAAGGGCTTTCATGTCAATAGGGGGGAAAGATACAGAGAAAGACCGCCAAAGGAAGAGAAAATCCCCTCTCCCCAGGCATCCTCCCCTTTCATAAGCAAAGGGCCACCCTTCAGGACCCTGCTTTTGCTAAACTAGGGATATGACGAGAAGAGAGGTATATTCTGAACGCCGCTGAGTTTCTTTATCACATCGGGTACTCTCTCAAGAAGAGGTATGCACTGAGGCACCGCAGGCGGCTCCCCCACGCGGTGGTCAGTATCGGCAACATAACCCTGGGGGGGACGGGAAAGACTCCCGCTGCCATCGCCCTTGCCGAAGAGGCGCAGAGGAGGGGCTTTCTCCCCCTGGTGCTGACGCGGGGATACCGCGGCCGGGCGCACGGCCCCTGTTTCGTTGCGGAACGGAAGGAGGGAGGGGTGGAGGTGAGGAAGCTTTTGAAGGATTCAGCCTCTCCGCCCTTCTGCTGTACTGCGCGGGAGGCGGGGGACGAGCCGGTGCTGATGGCCGGGAGATTGCCCGGCATCCCCATCATAAAATGCGCTGACAGGTATGCGGGCGGGATATTCGCCCTTGCCTCCCTCTCCCCCGATCTTCGCCTGCCGCTGCTTTTTCTCCTCGATGACGGCTTCCAGCACTGGAGGGTGGAGCGGGAGGTGGATGTGGTCCTTGTGGACGGGCTTAACCCCTATGGCAACGGGAGAATGCTCCCTGTGGGGCCCCTCCGCGGGCCCCTCGATGAGCTGCGCCGGGCGCATCTGCTTGTCGTTACCAAAACGCGTAATGAGGAGGTGCGGGAGGAGCTGGAAAGGATCAACCCGGGAGCCCCGGTCTTCTTTTCCCGCTACCGGGTGCGGGGAGTGCGGAACGCCAGGGGAGAAGCGGTCCCCGGTGAAATGCTCCTCGGGAAGAGGGTGTACGCTTTCTGCGGGATAGCGCGCCCCGCATCTTTTGTTGCGACGGTGGAGTCCCTGGGGGCGCAGGTCTGCGGGGTGCGCACCTACCGGGACCACCACCACTACACGGAAGCCGACGGCGCACATCTTCAGCGGCTGGGGAGAGAGGCGGAGTGTGATTTCCTGATCACCACGGAGAAGGACTGGGTGAAGCTCGGGGACATCCCGCTGCCGGAAAACCTGTTGTGCCTCGAGATCGAATGGACGGTGGACGGGGAATTCTATAACGATCTTTTCAGGAGAGTGTCATGAGACGATACCGAGCGTCGCAGCCCCCGGGGTCGCGCTATATCACCCCGGAGGGAAAGGAGCGGCTGAGCCGGGAGCTGCAGTATCTCTGGAAGACGAAGCGCCCGCAGGTCACCCAGGCGGTCGCAGAGGCGGCGGCCATGGGTGACAGATCGGAGAACGCGGAATATATTTACGGGAAGAAACAACTGCGCGAAATCGATGCCCGCATCCGCTTCCTCTCGAAGAGGCTGGAAGAGCTGCGAGTGGTGGACCGCACCCCCGAAGACGAGGGGACGGTGTATTTCGGTGCGTGGGTACGCCTGGAGGACGAGGAGGGGGGCATCTCCGAGTACCGCATCGTGGGGCCGGATGAGCTCGATCCTGAGAAAGGGCATATCAGCATTGACTCTCCCATGGCGCGGGCACTGCTCAAGAAGGCCGAAGGGGACGAAGTGACGGTGGAGCGGCCCCGGGGCAGGGCGGTCTTCACGATCGTGGAAGTGCGCTACCGTGCTTTCGATGGTGCCGGTGAAAGTGCCCGGGAAAATACCGGAGACGTTCAGTAGACGCCCGCCTGTAGACGTCCGGATGAAAGTGTGGAATAATTTTGATACTGGTTGCTACCCGATGTATGGGCAGGGCTGTTGCGGCGAGCCGTAGCCCGCACTGCGTCATTTACGGTCCGGCGATGAGGAGGTCCGATGCACTACGCAAGAAGGTGCTCCCTTGCAGGGGGGATTGCAGTCCTCGGCCTGCTGCTCCTCGCTGCGTGCGCGGGGAGAAATCTCCGGGCCGTGGAGACGGACAGGATCGATGAGACGGCGACCTATACACTCATCCTTTACGGGGGACGGTACCTGCAGGACCTGGCGAACGTCGCCCTCCTCGACCGGGAAGGGGACGGCTACACTTTCGAGGTATACGCCCCCGCCTTTGACTACAAGGTGATAAAGGGGTTGACGGCGAAGGAGGCCCTTTCCGCGGCGCAGAAGCATGTTGCCCGGCATTATGCCTTCTGGCGCTCCTTCCTGAGCAGGATTCCCGGCCCCGGGGGGGAAACCCTGGGATATGAGATCAGTCCCCGGTATTACCCCTACGAGACGGGCACCCCCGATGTCCTCGATATCAGCTACCAACTGCTGGGCAACAAGGTGGTCGTCAGGATACAGATGAAGCCCGACGTGGAGAGGAGGCTGACGGACGAGGAGAGTCCGTTCATCTTCAGGCGGCTGATGCGTTAGGGTGTGCATACACCTCCTGACGCATCCCCTTTTTTCTGGCGGCCCCGGCTGTCTTCCCTCTGCCAGGAAACCTCAAGACGCCGCGTGCCCCGGAATACCTTTCTTGTGCGTTCTTCCTATCCCTTCTGTCGCTCCATAAGGTAAACTACAGGATGGAGCTGCTCGGTTCATGATAGAAGTCACCGGTCTGACGAAGAACTATGGAAGGATCCGGGCACTGGACGCCCTCTCTGTTTCCATTACGAAGGGAGAGGTCTTCGGCCTTCTGGGTCCGAACGGCGCGGGGAAGACCACGCTGATCAAGGTCCTTACCACCCTGAGCAGGCCTGATGCGGGCGTCTGCAGGCTCGACGACATCGATATCGTCGGAAACCCCCTGGAGATCAAGAAACGCATCGGCGTGGTGCCACAGGAGAACAACC